>CALDZL010000064.1 GCA_937944295.1 uncultured Sphingorhabdus sp. | reverse complement strand
CGCATGGTTTCAATCAGAACGCCCAGTTGTAATTCGCCGCGACCTGCGACTTCAAAGCTATCTTTATCGCTCGACTCTGTGATCTGAACAGCAACATTGGTTTCGGCTTCGCGTGCTAAGCGATCACGGATCATACGGCTGGTGACTTTATCGCCTTCACGGCCTGCCATGGGGCTGTCATTGACGGTAAAGTTCATGGCCAATGTTGGTGGATCTATCGGCTGCGCTGCAATGGCTTCTTTAACCGAAGGATCGCAAATAGTATTTGATACGGTCGCTTTAGCAAGACCAGCAATTGCGATGATGTCGCCCGCTTGTGCTTTTTCAACGGGTACACGGTCAAGACCATCAAATGACATAAGTTTCGAGGCACGGCCAACCTCAACCACATTGCCTTCGCCATCGATGGCATGAATAGGGTCATTCACGTTGATTTTGCCTGATTGCACACGGCCCGTTAAAACACGGCCCAAGAAATTGTCACGATCGAGCAATGTTGCCAAGAATGAGAAGGGACCATCTTTATCAAGGTCAGGTTCGTTAAAATGCTCGGTTATTTTTTCAAATAAGGGTTGCAGCGTGCCCTCGCGCACATCTGGATTATCGCTAGCATAGCCATTACGGCCTGATGCGAATAAAACAGGGAAATCCAATTGCTCGTCATTCGCATCCAATGTGACAAATAGATCGAACACTTCATCTAATACTTCTTGGGCGCGGCCGTCGGGGCGATCAATTTTGTTGACAACTACAATAGGGCGCAGACCAAGAGCAAGGGCTTTGCCTGTCACAAATTTGGTTTGCGGCATAGCGCCTTCTGCGCTGTCGACTAACAATATAACGCCGTCAACCATGGAGAGGATACGTTCAACTTCACCACCAAAGTCAGCATGGCCAGGGGTATCAACAATATTGATACGATATGATTCTGTACTATCGGGCTTGGTCCATTCGACGGATGTACATTTTGCTAGAATCGTGATGCCACGCTCTTTTTCCAGGTCATTGCTGTCCATAGCGCGTTCTTCTACGCGCTGGTTCTCACGAAAAGTACCAGATTGTTTGAACAATTCGTCAACTAAGGTTGTTTTGCCATGGTCAACGTGCGCGATGATCGCGATATTACGTAAGGACATTATCATTCTGCCATTGGATAGAGGAAGGTGGACTTGAAAGCCTCACCGCTATTATTGCGCGCCTATAACCTTAGTTTTATGGCAGTGCAACATTAGAGTATCAACTACTTCAAAATACCGACCATTAAAGAAGCGATAAATGTTTGTAGATGATTAAGCTGCTTTAATATGTTCAATAAATCCAGAAGTCACATCATTAAGCAATTGTGCTTGTTCGGCTAGGGATGCAGAAGCTAATTTTACTTGCTCGGCTACAATACCTGTTTCATTGACAGCATCATTTACCGACTCCATGCGGCTTTTGACCAATTCCGTGACTTCTGCTGCTTCTGCGGCGTGATGACTTATATCATTGGTAGCATTTTTCTGTTCTTCAATAGCTTTATTAACATTGCCAGCAATGTCACGAACGCTTGAGAGCGCGTCGGCAACTTCATCTATGGAATTCACCGTAATATCAACTTGGCCTCTGATGCCTTCAATGATAATAGATATATTCTCGGTTGAATTACTAGTCTGTGTTGCCAAATTTTTGACTTCACTTGCAACCACAGCAAATCCAAGCCCTGCATCGCCTGCACGTGCTGCCTCAATAGAAGCATTAAGTGCTAGCAGATTGGTTTGTTTGGCAATATTTTGAATTAATGTTACTATTTCGCCAATATTGGCAGCTTGATGCGTGAGGTTTTGAGCCGTTTTATTGCCTGTACTGCTTACATTACTGGCTTCTTCTGACAGAGTAACTTGATGGGATACCTGACTTACGATCTCACCTATAGAATAGGTTAATTGCTCCGCTGCAGCGGCCACCATAGTAACATTATTGGCCGCAATATGAGAAGATGATGCGACTTCATGGGCCTCATTGCTAACGCTTTTAGCCGCTGCTGTCATAAGGTCTGCGGACCTATCCAACTCTATGGCTGCAGTGGATACAGTTTTAATAACATCTGCGACGGAGCGCTCAAAATGGCGAGCAATGCCTAGCATAGCTTCATGGCGTTCTTTGGCAGTTTCTCTCTCTAAATCGATTATTATTTGGGCTTGAGATTGATGCTGTTCTCTTAGAACTTCAGCTTCAATGGCAGTTTCACGAAACTTGTCTAGTGCGAAAGTAATTTCACGTAATTCAGTCACTCTTGCTTTCGGTAATTCAGCGTGTAAATTACCATTAGCAAATTGTTTGGTGATTTTAACGAGTTTTTCAGAAGGTAGTATGACAGCTTTGCGAACGTGATAATAGCGCGCTATTAGAAAGACAAGAACGATTATGATTGTGAATAGAAATAAGCTACGAACAGCTTCGATTCCATCAAGTGCCTTCTCAGATAATTGATTATTGCTCTGTGTTAGGTCATTGTTAAGTTCAGATATTGTAACATTAATAGCAAAAATATCTTCATTTAATCGCTCTACCATCTCTATTGCAGTGGCTTGATTTAATATAATCTTTTCACTATTGAGTAATTCAATATCATCAGAAAAATTATTGTAAATTTTTGTTGCCTCTAAATGATTTTTATTAGCTGCGATAAATCTATAGTCGGCTAAATAAGAGTTGAGACGCTGTCCCGCTTCGAGTTGGGTTACTAATTTTTGGCCAGCTTCTTCGATATTTACTGCGTTTTTTTGTTTTACATCAAATACGGCAAGTGCACTTTCAGTATCCTTACTCACAAGTTGAAGGTTTCGCAGCATATCGCTAGCTTCTGCAACCATTGTCTGTTTTTTTGTAATATCAGAATTTTGATTTTCTACATATAATATTAGAGGCAAGCTTACCAATATTAGCAAGCTGATTAAAATATCCGCTCTTGTAATTTGACTGGAGATGCTATTACCGAAAATAATTCTATAACGTGGGTAGAGTTTAGATATATTCTCTTTCAAGGATGGGATATGAAATTTCATCTAACTCTCAGTTGATAATAAATTTTAATTTTTGTAATTATTTTGCGTGAATATATGACAAAATATAGTTAAAAACTTATTAAATCAGAGAATATAATTATTATATATGATGATATTTTGGGTTGTTAAATTTTAAGCGATGAACGTAGGTTATTTAAAGAATATAATGATTTACTCTCATTATATATGAGACGGTTGCGGAGTGATTGAAATTCATTTTTCCAGTTTTTCATGTACAATATATATAATTCATCATTAGGATTATTGTCGCGCAATAAATTACTGATCAAAGCTAGATTATTGCTTGAATTGAGAATTTCTTTTTGTGTCTCTCTTAAGATGGGGTGTTGGTATCGTTCATAAATTAAGCCCATCTGGTGCCGAATAGCTGCAATGAGCAATATAGCAGTATTTTCATCATTATTTTCTACACTATAATCAATATTATCAATTATTTGTTCAACCATTCTGATCGGGTCATTAACAGATAATTTGGTGCGCTTTATTTCCAAAGATTTATCTTTAACATCTTTTACAGCTATTTTTTGTAAATAGATGATAAGATAATCGAGTGTTGCCTTAGATGGTTCATTACCGTTAAATTCTTCAACAATCAGACCGCGTATGAATATACGCAGCTTTTGGCTATCTTGGACAGGAATTTTACCTTTTTTGCGAAGATTAGGAATAATAACAGGATCAAAATTCTGGTTGCCACGGAAGGAACTAAAAAAACTATTGCTTACATCTGCTGTTCCAGCGGCTCCTGATATGTTAGGAAACAAGAAATATTTATTATCCCCGCCGTTTAAATGACAACTATTGCATGAAAGTCGTGCTTTGGCAGCTTGTCCCCCTAAAATTATGGGCGTGCGGAATAAAGCTTCACCAATTTGATAGGCAATTTCTTCTTCACGGTTTGTAAAATTAATGGGAGCTTTTGAGTAAGATTCTGATAATATATCATATTGTGCGGATTTATCTTTAACTAACCATGATTGTGCGTGCAAAATCAAATGGTCATCTGCCCGCAAAGTTGCAAAGCCAATGACCATCAGAGATATTGTAGAAAATATTTTTATGAAGCGGCAGCTATCCACCGGCGCAATTCCTCTGCTTCATAGCAACCAAAGCTGCAAAGAGCATCTAATTTAGCTAATTGCTCTTTTGCACCATTCATATCACCACGTTCTATCATCAACTCACCAAAATATTCATTGGCACCTAAATGATTAGGGGCAACGGCTAGAGCTTGTTTATAAAAAGCTTCTGCAATATCAAAATTCTTGAGCTTACGATTAGCAAAACCTAAATATGTTAATATATCTGGGTGCGGTCCAAGGTTTTGAGAAGCCAACTCTAATTCTGCTATTGCAGCGTCATAATTTTTCTCATTGATCAGTGCTACTGCGGCTACATAAATTTTATCGCCAGCTTGTGCGTTGATATTTGCCAATCGAGTTTCCTCTTGAATAGAAGCTTGATCCTCAGATAGCATTGATTTGACGGTTGTAATTGCATTGGTAAGTTTACTATTATCTGCGCATTCCCCACCACAACGCGCATTAAGAGACTCCAAATCGCCCAAAACAGCTTGCGCTTTCTCACCTTGATTCAACTTGTGATAACTAATGGCAAGATCGCGGTGAGCTTCGATTATATTGGCATCAATTTTAATAGCTTTTTTAAGAGATTTGCTTGCTTTTTTGTAATTTTCCTGACCCATATAACTGACGCCTAGAAGATAATGACTATTGGCACTTCGTGGTGCGGCACTGATAGAACGCCTAAATGCAGTGACGGCTTTTTTATAATCTTTGGCTTGCAACGCTTCTGCACCTTTTTGATATTCAGCAGCTGCATCATAACGTGGAGTGCTCTGGCTGGGGGAACCTCCAGCGCTTCCACCACCTCCGCCTCCGCCAGCAGCCATAGTAGAAGATAAGCCTATTACTGTTGCCAACCCCAATATTGAAGTCGCCAATATTGGTCTAATCAGTGTCTTATTCGTTTTCATTAGAATTTCTCCTCTGCCTTTCAGTGCTATAAAAAGCCTTGAAAGTTCATTTTTTATTCGTCAATAATAATTTATTGGTTACACAAATGGTTATGAAGTCAAATATTAATTTTATTCGGTCATTCTTGCCCGATCCTTTCGTACAACTTTTAATCATTACAATATTGATTGCATCATTCTTTCCTGTCTCAGAGGGTTATGTAAAGATAGCTGTAATCATCAGTCAGATTGGTATATTTTCGCTCTTTTTTTTGAATGGGGTTCGATTGCCAAGGCAAGAGGTTATGGAAGGCGTCAAAAATTGGCGGCTGCAAGGCAGTATTTATATTTGGGTATTTGGTATGATGCCGTTAATTGGCTATATATTATCACGTATGTCGGTTGATTATATCCCTGAAACTCTGGCTCTTGGGTTGCTATTTTTAGGCATATTACCATCAACAGTACAATCTGCAACAGCGTATAATTCAATAGCTAATGGTAATGTCACAGCGTCCGTTATTGCTTCTGCTTTGCTCAATCTTACTGGTGTTCTAGTGACGCCGCTTCTATTTACAGCTTTAGCCAGCGCCTCGGGAGTGGTAATTTCTCTGGAGAGCTTCTATCGTATTTGTTTAATCTTATTACTGCCCTTTTTCTTGGGACAACTGTCGCAAAACTATTTGGGTGCATGGCTGGACAAGCGCAAAAGACTGGTTATTTATATGGATCGCGGAGCTATTGCTATAGCGGTATATGTCGCTTTTTCAGGGGCTGTGGTTGCAGGGATATGGACGCGAATTGCACCAATTGAATTTGCAATATTGTTCACTACAATAACGATATTCTTAGCCTTAGCATTTACCGGCGCTTGGATGATGAGCGGTTTTATGGGTTTTGCTACCAATGACCGAAAGGCAGTAATATTTGCAGGGGCGCACAAAAGTCTTGCCATCGGGGCGCCATTGGCGGCTATATTATTCCCTCCCGAGACTGCAGGTGTAATATTACTGCCTATTTTAATCTACCATTTGGCGCAGTTAATTATATCTGCTCCAATTGCAAATAGGCTTGCACTAAAATGATAATATCATAAATTGCTTGAAATTACAGGCTGCGCAGTGCGGATGCTGGTCTTGCTGATAATATGGGCAAAGATCCAATCATACCCAATAAAAATGTCACCATAGCCCCGCCAACCACAGTGAATCCAACAATGAACATATTGGGTGAAAATGTGAATTCAAAGATATGGACGATTACGAAATAGGCTGCGGCCATACCAATAGCAAAAGCCAACAAGCTAATTATTGATGCCAATAAAAGATATTCTAATGCTTGTGTCGCTAGTATTTGACGGCGGGTTGACCCTAGAAGTTTGAGAATGACACTATCATAAGTACGCGCCATGCGCGATGCAGCTATTGCGCCGATAAGCACGGCTATGCCTGCTAAGATGGATATGGATGCAGCGGCTGCTATGGCTTGTGACATTTGCGTTAATAATGTGCTGATTTGGGTTACAATATCCTTTACCTTAATAAGCGTAGATGATGGGAAATTAGAGGGAATAGCTTTTGATATTGCAAGCTCATTATCGGCTTGGGTTGTGATTGTAGCTGTCATATTGTGCGGGGCTTTGTCCAATGACCCTGGTGAGAATATCATCGAAAAATTTAACCCAAAATTGTCCCAATTTACTCGCCGGAATGAAGCAACATCAGCTTCAAATTCTGCACCCAAAATATTGATGACAATGCTATCTCCTATTTTGAGGTCTAATACCTCTGCCATATCGACATCGACACTCACTAATGGTTTTCCTCTATAATTTTGTGGCCACCATTTGCCTTTTAATATTTCGCTACCATTGGGTAGTTCCGATGAATAGGTTAATCCGCGATCACCGCGCAGTACCCATGCACCTTCGGGTATTTCTTCTAATTCGTCTACTCTTTGCCCTGCATATGACACGATACTGCCGCGCATAATCGGCACCAAATTAATATCAGCATCAGGGTCAATATCAGTGATTATATTATTAAATTCATCAGTGCCTTTTTTGGGTATTTCCAAAACAAAAAAGCTGGGTGCCTGTTCAGGGATATTATTGCGTATTTCTGCATTGATACTGCTCTGAATAGCCGCCAATGTAACGAATAATGTCAAGCCTAAACCCAGAGCAACAACCAAAGCGCTGGTTTGAGCACCTGGTCGATGTAGGTTCGTCAAGGCTAAACGAAAGAGAGGGCGCTTAGGACGCGGCAGCCGAAGTGCAACTATACGAATATTCCATGCTATTAAGCTCAGGATAGCGAGCAATAGTAATGCAGCGATAATGAAGGCAAACGAGAATAAGGGCTCTCGTGCTGTGAAAATCGCAAGAGCCACTATTGCAAATGCTGCAATGATAACCCAAGATAGGCTAACTTTATCAATTTTGGCCCAATGGCCTTGATTATTACGAAATAGCCCAGCGGATGTGATTGTCTTTGCTTTTGCGAGAGGGGGTAATGCAAATGCAATTGCGATTAACATACCATAAGTAGCGCTTATGAATAATGGAAGGGGATAGAGGTTAAACCCTGGGCTGACGGGCAATACATCGCCAGCAAAAAAGGTTATTAATAGGGGTAATATACTGCCTATGATGAGGCCCACACCTACTGAAAGCCCACCAACATAGAGGATTTGTAGAAAATATATTAGAAATATGATTTTACTGTCTGCGCCTAATATTTTTAGGGTCGCAATAGATTTACGTTTGCTCTCAAGATAGCTGGTCACGCCATTGCCAACGCCAATACCAGCGATCACCAATGATGCAAGGCCCACTAAGGTAAGAAATTGTCCCATACGTTCGATGAAGCGCCGCGTACCTGGTGCGCCATTGGAACGATCCGTTATGCGCCAACCTGCTTGCGGATATGTATCATCCAATTGCTCGCTAATGGCTGCAATATCAAGGCCATCTCTGGTTTTGATACGATATTTTGCGCTATAGAGACTGCCTGGTTGTATCAGCTTTGTGCTATCCAATGATTGCATATTAATGAGAGCCACTGGTCCGAGCGTGAAGCCTTCACCCAGACGATCAGGTTCCTCTGCGATAATACCAGAAATTTTGAAATCAGCCTCGCCAAATGAAACCTTATCGCCAATTTGTAATTCCATTTGATCGGATAATGAATCACCAACGAAAATCTCACCTTGATTGGGAGCAGAGACGCTGCGGCCATCTTTTAATGTTAACGCACCATATAGGGGATAAGCATTATCAATGGCCTTGAGTTCAGAGAGTAAATTTTTTTGAGGCGAATTGGCCATAGCGCGCAGGCGGACTGTTTGTGATAATTCTCCAGCCTCTTCAAAGCTCTTTATTTCATCTGCACTTGCTAATCTTTGTGAGATGGATATTTCAATATCGCCGCCTAATATGGTTTGCCCGCGTTTGGATAATTCATCCGCTATGCCCGCGATTAAGCTGCCGATAGCGGCTAGAGTTGCCACGCCAAGGAATAGGCATATGACCAGTAAACGTAATCCTCTTATCCCCGCATTCATATCGCGGCGCGAAATCATCCATATAGTGGATAAAGATAATTTATTGTGCATGGTTATGATGCATCCTCAACTACGATACCGTCCTGCATGGTTATAACTCGATCACAATGTTTCGCGAGTTCGGGGTCATGGGTAATGATGAGCAATGTCGCATTGAGTGCTTTTTGTCGTTCAAATAATATATTGATTATAGTCTCGCCCGTTGCAGCATCTAAATTGCCTGTTGGTTCATCTGCAAAAATGATTGATGGACGTGCAGCCATAGCTCTTGCAATAGCAACACGCTGTTGCTCTCCACCTGATAATTGGGTGGGGTAATGGGTTAAACGATGGCCTAAACCAACCGCTGCTAATTCCTCTTTTGCATGATCAAAAGGATTATCAATGCCTGCTAATTCCATAGGCACAGCGACATTTTCAATCGCGCTCATAGTGGGTAATAGATGGAATGCTTGTAATACTATACCAATGCGGCCACGGCGTGCACGCGCCAATTCATCCTCATTAAGCGCAACAAAATCTAGTCCGTCGATTAATATTTGACCGCTATTGGCTTGTTCTAAACCAGATAATACCGCCATCAGCGAGCTTTTCCCAGATCCTGATGGGCCGAGCAATGCAACACTGCTACCAGAATTAATCTCTAAATCAACGCCGCGTAATATATTGACGGGCGCATCTTTTGTGCCCAAGCTTAATGTCACATTTTTCGCATTAATGGCTATTGTTTCAGGCGGCTTAGCGTTATTGGTGTATGACATAATATTAGGAGATTTCCAGTGATACGAATTTTTGCTCAATATGGGCTGCTATTGCTCTTTGTCCAGATGCTATTTGCATGCAGCGATACAAATCAAAATGTGGATGGAGAAAAAAGCACTACTGTGAGCAGCGATGCAAGCAATGCCAATACTGCCAATGGCATTAAAAAACAGACGAATGACACTGAAATCAAAGATAAATTAATCGTTACATTTGGTGATAGTCTCTATGCGGGCTATGGTCTTGATAATGGTGAAGGATTAGCTCCAGAATTAGAGCGTCAACTGGATGCAGGCGGAGCCTCTGTCAATGTGCATAACGCTGGTGTGTCTGGTGACACTACAGGAGCAGGTCTAAACCGCCTATCATTTGTGCTGGATAATCTGAAACGCAAACCTGATATGGTGATGGTGGGGTTGGGCGGTAATGATATGCTGCGCGGTATTGGCCATGAACAAACTAAGGCTAATTTAACAGCTATATTGGAAGAATTAGAAAAACGCGATATAAAGCCCATGCTCACGGGAATGATCGCAGCACCCAATTTAGGGGCGGACTATGCCAATGCGTTTAACCCTATTTTTCCTGAATTAGCGAAAAAATATAATGCACCGCTTGATCCTTTTATTTTAGATGAAGTGATTACCAATCCTTCTTTAATGTTGCCCGATGGTATTCATCCAACCGAAGAGGGTATTGATATTATCGCAAAGCGCCTTGCTCCAATCATTGCAAAGACATTAGGTCAACCCTATGAAAGTAAATGAATATTTGTGAAATTACACGATAAGACCCACCTACTGTCTTGTTTTTATAAGACAGTTTGTCGAGATTAGCTTGAAAAATATTCGCTTTCATACCATCTTAATAGAATAAACTGACTTTTAAGGATGAAGCATGGCCACGCAAACAGAGACTGAATTAAAATTAACACCGCCAGACCCAGTACCCGTGGTGGCCAAAGAAAAAGCAATGGGATTGGTGCCTGTTACCGATGAGCAAAAATCAAAATTAGAGTCCAAAGTTGAGGCTTTTGTCACGGACTTGGTGGCGCAAGATGCTAAGTCACCTGAATTTGGCAAACGTGTGGACCAACTCACCAATATGGGACGCCGCGAGATAGTGGAAGCGGCTGGCCAGTCCAATAGGTTTTTGAATCGCCCCGTACGTTCCATGGATGAAAGCTCAACCGTGGGCACTGATCTTGCCGAGCTTCGCCGTACTGTTGAGGATTTAGACCCATCGAAACGTGGTAATCTTCTGGCACCTAGGAAATTATTTGGCATCATTCCATTCGGTAATAAATTACGTAATTACTTTGATGGTTATAAAAGCGCGCAAAGCCATATCAGTTCAATTTTGGAGCGTTTAGCTGGGGGTAAAGATGAATTGCTGATGGATAATGCGGCGATTGATGTCGAACGTCAAAACCTATGGACCGCTATGGGTAAGCTTGAACAAATGATTCATATGTCAAAAGCATTGGATGCTAAGCTTGAAGAAAAGGCTAATGAATTGGATGCTAGCGATCCTGAGAAAGCGCGTGCCATTCGTGATACAGCTCTATTTTATGTTCGCCAACGCACCCAAGATTTACTTACCCAAATGGCTGTAACGGTGCAGGGCTATCTGGCTCTTGATTTGGTTAAAAAGAATAATGTCGAATTGGTCAAAGGTGTTGACCGGGCATCCACAACAACTGTGGGTGCACTAAGAACAGCGGTGACTGTTGCGCAAGCCATGACCAATCAAAAATTGGTATTGGAACAAATTACGCAGTTAAATACAACAACGGCCAATATCATCGATGGTACAGGCAAGATGATGCGCGAAAATACCGCTTTAATCCATGAGCAAGCGGCTGCATCGACTATACCGCTGGAAACGCTCAGCCAAGCTTTTACCAATATTTACCAAACTATGGATGAGATTGATACATTCAAGGTGAAAGCCCTAGAAAATATGAAGCAAACCGTTGGGGCGCTTGAAACTGAAGTGGAGAAATCTAAAGGCTATATTGCCCGCGCTGAGGGCCAAGCCCAAGCTGGCAAGCAGGTACAAGATAGCGGATTATTGGCGGCACTAGACGGATGAGCGAGAATTTGGTTTCCCAATCAGACGAGATTATCCGTAATGCGAGGAATAGTTTGAACAACCAGCATTTCGTCAAATCTATTGGTGAAAAATCGGCACAACTCAAAGCTAAACATCGCTGGAGCAATATCAAACGCGCGGCTCTAGGCGTTGGCGCTATTTGGGTTGGTACTTCTATTCTTGGTGTCATTGTCAATGGTATCGGTTTGGGTGGTCTTGCACTTGCCGTTGGATTATCGGGTGCTGCACTTTGGGCATTATTGAGTTATCCAAAGATGCCGATGCCTACAAGCGAAACACTAAAAAATAGTGATCTGCCTAGGTTAGCAGGCCAAACAGAAATATGGTTGGAACAACAGCGCGCTGCTTTGCCGCCGCCTGCAATCACTTTGGTTGAAAATATTGGAACACGCTTGGATGAATTAGCCCCGCAATTGGCGCGTATAGGAGAACATGATCCAGCAGCGCGTGAAGTGCGCATATTAGTGGGCGAACATCTTCCTGAACTTGTTAAGGGTTATCGAGAACTTCCCAATAGTTTAAAAAGAAAATCTCATGGCGGTTCTTCGCCAGAAGATCAATTGATTAACGGTCTTAAAACAATCGATCAAGAGATTGAATCTATGACATTAAAAATTGCCAGAGGAAAGCTTGATAAGCTAGCAACGCGTGAACGATTTTTGGAATTAAAATATGATCGTAATGAGAGTTAATCACTGCAATCCTTATTATTAGATTCTAAATTAAGATATTATCATAAAGAAAGCCGGCTGATTTTCATCAACCGGCTTTCCCGAGCAGTTATGTCCGTTTCTTCACTTAGAACGCGAAACGAACAATGACACCACCGGTATGAGATTGATAATCAGAGGCAAAACGACCTTGATATTCTGCTGTAAAGCTAAACCCATTCTTATTTACAAAGCTTATACCCGTACCAACATCAAAACGTGATTCTGATGCATTATTGGCTGTTAAACGGAAACTATCTGCTCCAGCATTGAAGCTCCCATTTATACCAACACCGTCACCGATGAAATCATAAGTGTAAGCAAGGTTAAGAAATGGAACGATGGATATATTCTCATCTTTACTGGCTTTTGTAGAAATACCTAAACCTATTGACCCTTCTAAGAAATCAGTAGAATCGGTATCCAAAGTTAAACCAAGACCAAGAGTTTCAGTGAATGGATCGGTTGACAGAGTAGCATAGCGCAAACCAGCAAATGGAGTGAAAGCAACATTATCATTACCTAAGTTCAAACCGCCGTTAAGCGAGGCAATAAAGCCATCTCCATTAGTCTGACCAACTACTGGATTGACTATACTATTGCGGCTAGTGTCGAGATTATTAAGACTATAACCAAATTCTGCATTCACAAAAGCGTTTTCAGAGTTAATTCCAGCATAAGCCGAGAATTGGAAGCTGTTTATATCGCTCTGCGCTTGCGCAGCTCCGTCTGATTCTACTGTAATATCTGCATAGCTGAATAAAACACCGATTTTGCTATTTTCGTTAATTTGAGCATCTACGCCCAGAGTATATCCAGTAGCGTCTCCATCATATCCTACACTGCTGAGGCTTTCAGCATCACGGTCAGATGTACGGACAAAGATTTGACCCCAGATACCGCTACTGTCACTAGCAAGACGATCAGTGAGCAATGAGCTCGCGAAACGTTGTGTCTCAAATATCTCACGAGCAATACCATCATTGATTGCAGGGAGTAAGCCTATGGCTGCTGCTTCAAATTCGGCTGTTGATGATAGACCATTTATAGCTGTAAACACATTAGCCTGTAATCTATTATTATTAACCGCACTTGCCAGTGCAGCACCAAAACTTGATACATTAGCATCATCAGATATCTGTGATAAATTAGCAGCAGTCGATGTAATGACGACAGAGTTTAGGACAATATTATAATCGAGTAAGAAATCATTTTCATCGATATTTATTGTAACACCATTGTTGGTAACGCTGCCTGTTTGAGTAATTACGTTAAATGTGGTGCCTATATCGGCTTGGGTAATTAGTGTTGTATCAATATTAACAACACTATTGGCGCCAAATATGGTGTCACCATCTACAGCAAGCGAGTCAGCATTAAGATTGAAATTCAATGTACCATTCACTGTAAGATTACCATCAATCATACGATTACCGCTGACAGTGACTGTTGCGGCGTCAGCTACCACAACATTAACATCACCGATTACGTCGCCGCCCAATGTCGATGCGCCATTTGCAAATGTTAATGTATCTGTAAAGGCCGAACCAACAAAATTACCGTTTAGCGCTCCATTACCTTGTACAAAATTTACGGACCCTAATGCGCTTGCTGCATAGAATGCAACAGGAGCTGACAATGTTCCATTGTTAAAGAATGTACCAGTAAAGTTAATATTTTCTATCATCACCGCTGGCGCCATCTCGGCTGAGATTGTACCATTGTTAATAATATCACTGGTTACTGTTACATTTGTTCCAGCTCCCGCACCATTAAATAATCGAAGACCAGCAGAATTGCCTGATGGTAAGGCTGCACCGCGGCCTGCGATTGTGCCGTCGTTTACGATTGTAAAGCTGCGCGTGTCGCCATCCATTGTTCCCACTTCTATCGCAACACCAGAACCTTGTACAACGGCGTCAATCGTTCCTGTGTTGTTCAAGGTAAAGCCATTGGCAGTGCCATCAGCATATACTGTACCATTACGCTGCGCTGCATTGCCAATTATCGAACCGCTATTGTTGAGCACTAGCCCCGTGCCATCGATATTGACGGCGCGGCTAGCAGAGGTGATTGTACCCGCATTGTTAACAACGCCGCCTGTATGATCGGCATTGCCAAAATAGAGGCCATTTTGTGTGCCATAAATAACGCCGCCCGCTTGGTTCTCAATCGTCCCTTGGA
>CALDZL010000063.1 GCA_937944295.1 uncultured Sphingorhabdus sp. | reverse complement strand
TAAAATATCGTTTAATCCCCACAAACGGCGCAGCATGGAGGTCATACGGCCCGTAACGGCATAGACTCGGCGGCCTTCATCTGGCGTATATAATGCACCGACATATTTGGCGGCCATACGCGCCAGATATTGGGTGTCGGTCAATTGGCGCGCGATGAATCCGCCGTCTTTTTCAACTTTTTCCATGGCATTAGGGCCAAAGCGCCATTGCTTGGATTTATGCATCCGCGCCACTTGTTCCTGAATTATGGGCCAGCGATCCGTTTCGCCCCAACGGCCCCAAGGGGTTTGCTGTCCTTTTTCTCTGTTGCAATGGCTATGGCTTATAACTTTGTTGGCCGCGCCATCATCCAGACATTTGGAATAGGGAATGATATGATCAACATCGGCCTCGCTGTTCATCAGCATTTCTATCGTCACCTGCTCGCCGCAATAGGGGCAACGGCGGTCAAGAGCGTTTTTAGGATTGAGATCCTCCCAAAGGCGCAACAACATGCGATTGCCGCCTGTATTTCTTAACCCCATAGATTCTAATTTTTCGCCACGCGCAATGGCTGCATCGGTATCACGTTTAATGCGGCGATTTTGTTCGGCCTTTTGCTTGTCATTCAATTTGAGTTCGCGGGCGAGTTCGACATAAATATAATCGGGCCGTCCATGTATTTTGATGATAGCATTGATAAGCTTGCGCAATTGGTTCATGCCAATATGCACGGTGGGGTTGGTTATTTTTCCATATTGGCGCTCCGCTTTATCCCCATAATCTTCTTTGCCAGGGGCAATATCGCGCGTTAATATTTGTCCATAATAAGGCAGCTGCGATAAATATTCGCCTGTGCGCTGATCGCTATGGTCAAAGCCCGCACGTTTTGCAGCCTCGGCATAGGTTATTACCTCCTGTTTCAGCTCCTCAAGCAGCCTTTGCGTTGCCATAATTCCAAAACGGCCATAACCCTCAGGCAGGCGTGCATTAGCAATATTGGTGGCTGTTTCTATGTCCAATTGATGTTGCTCCATCAACCATTGGAGCAATTTCTCTGTATTTTCCTCTTCTGTCAATTGACGGATTATCGATATTTGATCCTCAGTGGAAAAAGCACCCCACTGCCCATTAAAACATTTTTTTGCATTCATGGCAGCGCGCACTTCATCGCCAAGCAAATCCTTGCGGGTTTCACTTTCCTTATTAAATCGTTCACCACTGGCCAATTTAATGGTCTTGGCCAAAGTCGTGAAACTCACCTTTTTTTTATCTTGCAATGCGCGGATTAAGGCATCGCGCTCGTCCAATGTTAATTTGCGTGATGGTGCGCCAGCAACTACAACTTCTAATTGGTTCACTTCCTCATATAATCGGCGTTGCTGGAACAAAGGATGAGCTTTAGCAATGCGCCGTTCATCAGCAGGAACACCGTTCCAGCCTGCGAATGTGCAAAACCCAACCACTTGCTCCTTCAATGGCCTTTGAAAAAATATGATGCGGGCAATGGCGTCATGCGCTTCTTGGGTTAATATAGCGGGATGATATTTTTGTTGCGCCTGCCAAATTTGGGCAAATTCGTCTTCATAATGTCTGCGATCGGGATAAAAATCATAGCCATCGCCTTCGGGCCGCATGCGCACCCTTGTACCGATGCGCAATGTTTTGCCGATATTATTTGCACCTTTGACCTCTATGCTGACATCGCGTTTCAATAAAAACTCACCTAGCGTGCGCGCTTGTAACCGCTCCATTTCGACATCAAGCGCTTTGGTGCCGCTGGCAATTTTACCATCTTCCCCCGCAACACGGTCTGCTTTGCGATTGGACTTAAAACCGCGCCGTTGATTGAGATGAAATAGCGCACGGCCAAGCTGATGCAGCTCTATCTTTTCATCCAAAGCTTTTACGCGCAATATATAGGGGTCAAATATCTCTAATGCCTTTGCTGCCATTTGGTTGCGCGGTAACAGATCATAGCGCCGTAAAGTTTTTAGTAATGCACTGCGCCGTCCTTTATAACGGTCTCTGCGGCGGCGCATCGCGCGAGCATCGCGCCGATCAACCGCGAGGCTTGCCCCTGATTTGGGATCGCGTCCATCGGAAAATATACGAACGCTAATGTCGCGAATAGTATCACCATCATAATAGCACCAACCGATTGAATTGGTTCCAATATCAAGTCCGAGCTTTGTGTTCATATAATAATCCTCTCGTGAAAGCTAAGGGCCGACCTTACAGGCCGACCCTTAATGTTAGGGCTCACCACCAGCATAGGGTCAACCATGCTAGAACTACATTATGCATCATATATTAAATATGTCAACACCCTAGTAACGTTTATTAAATTTTGATTGTTTGGAGAAATGTGGTTAAGACATTCTAGGCGAGAGAAAACGTTACTAGTTGCAACTGGATTTTATTTTTATGTACTTGACAAAATATAGCAACTCTATATTTATAGGTTATTAGAAATCACGGTCCAGTTGTTAACAAGCAGCTTGGCTGCACCAAATAAGGCAGGGGCTACGGCCCTTGTTTTCATATCAGCCTGATATTTTTATGCTGATGCGCTGTTATATTATGCGCATAGAAGATATTAATACGCAGTGATTGGGGGAGCATGCAGATGATGTAATGGGAGGATTTTATTTGCGGCCTCTATGCTCTTATTAATTATATTCTATGCACCATTAATATTATTTCATTCGCAGGCTTCTTCATATCCATAAAAATTGTCTAAGGACCAACGCTCTAACGCAAAATCTATATAATTTTAGGGGCTGACACCTAAGATTGTTTAATTTATATTTTTGAGGATGGTTTTAAGGTCATCCAACAACTGTTTTGGTGAACCCATATTAAACCTCCATTCGCACTCTTTCAAGAAGAGATTAAAATGTTGATTTGGGATACCATTAAACTTTCTCATATGCCTTTTGGCTTGGTTCCAGAAATTTTCAATGCCGTTGATATGATTATGTTTGTTGGCAAATAGCTTTGAATGATTAATCCGATAATGTTTGAAATCGGTAATATCAAGCACATCATAACTACGATAACTATCCGTATAAACGATGCTATCAGGTTGAACTTTATAGGCTATTATAGGAATGAGGGTGTCAGAGCTTGTATCTGGCACTGGGAGTGTAAATACCTTGCCGCCGCGCTTCAATAACCCAAATACGGCAATTTTGCCAGCAGCTCCTCTGCCTCGCTTACCTTTACGAACGCCTCCGAAATAACTCTCGTCTACTTCAACTTCACCCGCTAATTCTTCCATCTCTTCAAATAGCTTGTCATGTATGATGATACGCAAACGGTGGTAAAAAGCATTCACACTATTGCGATTTACGCCCACCAATAAAGCCGCTGTTCGAGCAGGTGTTCCCGCTACAAAGTGTTCTAGCAATTTATTCGTCTGATTATGTGTTAGTTTTGAATATCTTAAGCGCATAAAAGACTGATAATCCTTTCAGTCTCCTATGCCAGCCCCAAATATTATCACTAACTATTATCCCTTCACTATTATTCTTGATGCCTCACGGCTATGCTAATGAAACCAAACCATCACAGCATGAGGTATATTTAAAGGACTCACTTCCGCTATTGAATGAGCACACAGAAATACAGTGGATAGTCAAAAGTAATTGCACAAAGCCATTTGATTCCGCGCCTCCCAAAGCCGAAGAATTACGTATCGAATGTAATATTCTCAAACAAGCTTCAGACACGAATGAGATGCAGGCTATGTTAGTTGTTTTTGCGATGACACAGCTTGAAAAGCAAAGGCCTTTTTATCGTAAAAATAGCCTTGCTTCAGAATTACTTGCAACGGCAGGAAACTTTATTGCAAGCGACCCTGATGAAACTCGTCGAAGAGAAAATGACCCATTCCCTGATGACCGTAACTTCAAAAGACCACAGAAAATTAGCCGTGCTGATTTTATCACATCAAAATCATCGTTTTTATTCGTGAAATTAAACTTGTGCTCTGCAATACTGAATAACTTTTTAGGAACCATCGAAAGTAATAAAAGCCTTACTCAGGGCGGCCCTACGCGCAAATGGGTCAGAGCAGTGCGTAAAAATTTTGGATCATACTTATACATTCCCGATAATAGCTGTATTTCAGTGTAATTATAGGGGCTGGCACCTAAGATTGTTTAATTTATATTTTAGGATGGTTTTGAGGTGATCCAACAATTGTTTTGGTGAACCCATATTAAACCTCCATTCGCACTCTTTCAAGAAAAGATTAGGGGCTATACCATCTCAGTACTGATGCTAGGATGGAATTATTTACGAACGCCGTAGCCGATTAAGCCCTCGCTTGCAAAGCAGATTGATTGAACATTTCGTGTCAGGTTCGACAGCGCGTGCCACCAGTGAGATCACAGGTGTGAACGTCAAGACCGCCACAAAATTTTTCATGCGCTTGCGTCATTTGATTGCCAACAAACAGCCAAGCTATAGACTGTCTGGAGAGGTTGAAGATGATGAAAGTTTTTTGGTGGCACAAGCAAAGGTAAACGCGGTCGTGGCAAGAAAGTTGCTGTGTTTGGCCTTCTCAAGCGTGGCGGCAGGGTTTATACCGTCATCATTCCAAATACCAAACCAGAAACGCTTTTGCCCATTATCGAAGACAAGGTCATGCCCGACACCATTATTAATTATCATTATTCAGAAATTGGTCAGAAATATTATTTGTGCATTTACGCCCTAAATCTGTCGAATATATATAATATTGATATATAGTTT
>CALDZL010000062.1 GCA_937944295.1 uncultured Sphingorhabdus sp. | reverse complement strand
ATCACCCCCTTATTGCCATGACGTCCCGCCATTTTATCACCCGGCTGTAGCTTACGCTTTACAGCAACAAAGACTTTGACCATCTTCATCACGCCTGGCGGTAATTCATCGCCGCGTTGCAGCTTATCAACCTTATCTTCGAAGCGGGCATCAAGACGCGCCTTAGAGCTATCATATTGTTCTTTGAGCGCTTCAAGCTCGCCAATGGCTTTCTCATCATCAATACCAATCCGCCACCAATCAGAGCGCGGAATTTCGCCCAGCGTTTCCTCACTCACAGGGCCTTTGCGGAAACCGCGCGGACCAGAGACAGCATTTTTACCCAAAAGCGTATTTTGCACAGAGCCATAAATTGAGCGCTCAAGGATCGACAACTCATCATCACGGTCTTTACCCAGCGATTCGATTTCTTCGCGTTCAATTTGCATGGCGCGCTCATCTTTATCAACGCCGTGGCGATTAAACACCCGCACCTCAACCACAGTACCTGACGCGCCTGGCGGGAGCTTAAGCGAGGTATCGCGCACATCAGAGGCTTTCTCGCCAAAGATCGCGCGCAGTAATTTTTCCTCTGGCGTCATCGGGCTCTCGCCCTTAGGGGTGACTTTACCAACAAGAATATCGCCTGCATGCACCTCTGCGCCAACGGCAACAATGCCCGCCTCATCAAGGTTGCGCAGAGCCTCCTCGCCAATATTGGGAATATCGCGGGTGATGTCTTCTGGCCCCAATTTGGTATCACGAGCCATGACTGAGAATTCTTCGATATGCAGCGAAGTATAGACATCATCGCGCACAATACGCTCTGAGATCAAAATCGAATCTTCGAAATTATACCCATTCCACGGCATGAAGGCGACAAGGACATTTTTACCCAGTGCCAGTTCTCCCAAATCCGTAGACGGGCCATCAGCGATAATATCGCCCTCCTCTATCAAATCGCCGACTTTAACCAAAGGCCGCTGGTTAATACAGGTCGATTGATTGGAGCGCTGAAACTTCATCAAATTATAAATATCAACACCAGAGCGTTTTAAATCTTGCTCTTGCGTTGCGCGGATAACAATACGCCGCGCATCAACTTGCTCAACAATGCCTGTGCGCCGCGCAGCCACTGTTGCGCCCGAATCCAGCGCGACCACGCTTTCCATGCCTGTGCCCACTAGCGGGGCTTCAGCCTTAAGCAGCGGCACGGCTTGGCGCATCATATTTGAGCCCATCAAGGCGCGGTTAGCATCATCATTTTCCAAAAACGGGATCAAAGCCGCCGCAACAGAAACAAGCTGCTTGGGCGAAACATCAATAAAATTCACATCGGCTTTGGCGATCAAAGTCACATCACCATTAACGCGGCAAGTGACAAAATCTTCGGCCAGCGAACCATCGGGATTAACGGGTGCATTAGCCTGCGCCACCGTATAGCGCGCCTCTTCCATCGCTGAGAGATAGATCACCTCATCGGTTATTTTGCCATCAACAATCTGACGATACGGGCTTTCAATAAAGCCATATTTATTAACCCGCGCATGGGTCGCCAAAGAGTTAATCAAGCCAATATTTGGTCCCTCAGGGGTCTCAATTGGGCAGATACGGCCATAATGGGTCGGATGCACATCGCGCACTTCAAAGCCCGCGCGCTCCCGCGTTAGACCGCCCGGCCCCAGCGCAGAAAGGCGGCGCTTATGGGTGATCTCAGAGAGCGGATTGGTTTGGTCCATAAATTGCGACAGCTGTGATGAACCGAAAAATTCACGCACAACGGCGGCCGCAGGCTTAGCATTAATCAAATCATGGGGCATCACGGTTTCAATATCTACCGATTGCATACGCTCTTTGATAGCCCGCTCCATGCGCAGCAAGCCAATGCGATATTGATTTTGCATCAACTCCCCGACCGAGCGCACGCGGCGATTGCCCAAATTATCAATATCATCGACTTGGCCAATACCGTCTTTAAGCTTAACCAACGTATCAACAACGGCGAGAATATCCTCATTACGCAATACGCGCACTTCGTCATCGCAATCCAAATCCATGCGCAAATTCATCTTAACGCGGCCAACCGCAGACAGGTCATAGCGCTCTTGGTCAAAGAAGAGCGAGTTAAATAGTTCTTCGGCCGCCTCTGTGGTTGGCGGCTCACCGGGGCGCATGACGCGATAAATATCGACAAGCGCGCCCTCGCGGCTATCATTTTTATCCGCGGCTAAAGTGTTGCGAATATAAGGCCCAACATTAACATGGTCGATATTAAGCACAGAAATTTCAGAAATCTGCGCTTCATTAATCGCCTCCATGATCTCTAAGGATAGCTCATCACCTGCTTCGGCATAGATTTGGCCTGTTTGCGTATTGACCACATCTTCGGCAACAAAGCGCTCTGCCATTTCCTCATTAGCGATTAAGATTGCTTTCAAGCCATCATCCGCCAGACGACTCGCGCCGCGCGCCGTGAGCTTACGGCCCGCAGGGGCCACAACCTCGCCTGATGCGGCATCAACAATATCGCGTAATAATTTTGCCCCGCGATATTCATCTGCAATAAAGGCGCGCGTCCAGCCATCTTTTTTGGCATCACGCTCAAAAGAAATAGCATTATAATATTTTGATAAAATGTCTTCGCGGCTCATACCAAGCGCATAGAGCACGGTCGTGGCTGGTAATTTACGGCGGCGGTCAATCCGCGCATAGAGAATATCTTTGGCGTCAAATTCAAAATCCAGCCAAGAGCCGCGATAGGGAATTATCCGCGCTGAGAAGAGGAATTTACCCGAGCTATGGCCCTTGCCTTTATCATGGTCGAAAAACACGCCTGGAGAGCGGTGCATTTGCGAGACAATCACCCGTTCCGTACCATTGACAATGAAGGTGCCTTTTTCTGTCATTAGCGGAATATCGCCCATATAGACATCTTGCTCTTTAATATCTTTAACCGATTTGGCCCCCGTATCATCATCAATATCGAAAACGACAAGGCGCATTTTCACCTTAAGCGGCGCAGCATAGGTAATATCGCGCTGCTGACATTCTTCTTCATCAAATTTTGGCGGCTCAAAGATAAAGGACACATATTCCAAGACCGCGCGATCAGAAAAATCCCGCACAGGAAAAACAGAGTTAAACACCCCATTCATGCCATCATCAGCAAGGCGATCCGCAGCCTCTATATTTTTTTGCAAAAATTGATCATAAGAGCTTTTTTGAACTTCAATCAAATTAGGCAT
>CALDZL010000061.1 GCA_937944295.1 uncultured Sphingorhabdus sp. | reverse complement strand
AAATCATCTGAGTTTGAACGTTCACGCGCACGATCTGACTTTTCCTGAAACTCGAGGATTTCGGTTCTTTCACGCTGTAGCATATCACGTTTTTTAAAATCAGCTTCTGCTTCTTCTGCAGTTAGTTTTGTGGAGGGGATTGTTTCCATGTCTTGGGTATCACCATTAAAACGTTGACCGTGTTCATTTATGCCCCAAGTACCGTCTTCAGATCTATAGACACGAGTTCCATCATCCATGACATACGCGTGATTTAAATTTTCCTGAATTTTCTCATTGATAGCTTCAAGCGCTTTGGTGTTTTCCATTAAGGCTTTGACGGTTGCTTCGTCATAGGTATCAAGCTTGGCTTGAAATTCTTGAACTTCCATTTCTGTAGCAAGAATTATGGATGCGGCAAATTCCATAAAGGCTTCTTCTGATTTGTCTGCCTTGATTTCCTGTTGCTCTCTTTGATCTCGTGCAACGATGAACCATTTCTCGCGTTCCTTGCGCAAATCTTCACTGTACAAGGCTCTTATTTCGAAATCGTCCATCAGTTTTATCATCTATAGGTCACATTTCTTTGTAAGATAAATAAACAACACGCCGCCCAGTGGCTTGTCTTTATGTTTTCCAATGAAATTGATCATGCTTTGCCATGCATCATCATTGCCGCCTGCAGCATGATTGTTAATACACTCAAAGCCTCGTATGTCCTTGTCATTGTTGTAATAATGCGCGTAGGCAATGCCACGTATAGTACCATCGATATGCACTGTGCCTTCTTTTTGTGGCATTTTCTCCAACACATAGCCTGTGTTGAATTCTTCTGCTTTTGCCTGTTCTGCTAATGTCCCCACCATTGGAAGTAGTATCGCAAAAATTCGTGAAGATTTGCTTAATGTTAACAATTCCTTAACGGACATAAGGGTTCGTTTTTGTCACATTTCATTATGACAACACAAATTTGCGTTGCAAATCCAAAATCATGTAAAATATCAATAAGATGAGTGAATAGGGAAGTAACCCAAAACGCTCCCAAAGGTTCAGGAAAGAAAGGAACGAATCTGTCAATCGATAAACATCGATCGATTGAGCATTAAACCATTGAGATAATTTGAAAAAAATGAAGTTAGGCTATTTGCGCGTTAGTACAGAAGAACAAAATACGGATCGACAGATTGATGCGCTAAAGCCCTTGTGTGATGATATTTTTGTAGAAAAACTCTCTGCGACCGCGCCCAAAAGACCTGTGTTTGACCAAGTGATGAGTCTCTTGAAAACAGGTGATACATTTGTTGTATGGGACTTAGATCGTGCTTTCCGATCTACCGTAGATGCTATTTTGCAAGAAAAACATTTACGCGAAAATGGAATTGCATTTGAGATTATATCACTCAATGTGAATACTGCAGAGCCTGCTGGAGAATTTGCTTATTCCGTAATGGCAGCAGCAGCGCAACTTGAACGGCGCATGATTTCCAAACGTACCAAAGAAGGACTGGCGGCGGCACGAAAGCGCGGCGTCCAGCTTGGTAGAAAGCCAAAACTCACGCCAATACAAGTAAAACAGGCAAAAGAAAAACTAGATGCTGAAAATCACACACAATCAGAACTTGCAGCTATGCTTGGTGTTCACCCAAGAACATTAGCTAGAGCTTTAAAGCGCGAGTTACACAACTAGATACCAAATAAATCCAATTGCTTGCCCAAGAGTTCATCCAGAAAGTGAAGATGCGCGAAGTCATTATAAAGGTGCGCATTCTTTAAACTCACTGATGTATGCACATCGCTACAAGATACAGGAATATTTATAATTCTCTTGGTCTTGCGATGATGATGTAATTCACGAACAACTTCGCGATATCTCGATAAATCAGATTTCAAGTCTTCCCTGAACTTAGCTTGCAATGATCGTAATTTTTCTGAGCGCTTTGGTTCACTCATTTTATCAATCTGGCGTATGTCATCAGCCATATAGCCACAGTAGTCAGATGCAATTACTTCTGCTTGTATTTGTTTAGGTGAAGGAACAACACCACCAAGAAGATAATACCATGGGTGCCCTGAAGTTTGGCCTCCATGTTCTTTAAGAGGTTTAACGTTTTTCATGATTACACCCCCCTTAACCGCAACGGTAGGCGAAGCGTTCACCTGATACTTCTGTCATGGTATACTCGACCGATAAATCACGGGCGATTGCATCATAATCGATATAGAACTCTAAGGACTTTGGAATTTCACCATAAAGGCCTTCGTCAATAAACTGCTCTGCAAGTTCTCTCAGGGATTGGACATCATAAATATCAATGTCTAAATCATTAATGTTATCCGTATCTGGATTGAAGCCATATCCACATTCACCATTGGCAACAATGAAACGGATTTTTTCATGAACATCCCACGCATCCACCAATTCAAAGAATTTTGCAAAATTGGATTGGTTTAATTCAAAGGCATTAGCAAACTCACAATCAATAAGTTTGCCATCGATGAACTGAATTTCAAATTCCTGAAAAGCATCTCCATATGCATGTCTTAATGTGGCAAGATGATTGTCGAATTCTTCAACTGATTTGAAGTAAAATCCACTACCTTCTGTATTATAGGGTTGGGCAAATAATTGTACCATGGTTCTGTCCTCTTCTTTTGAAACTGGGTTGCACATGCAACCCTGCTTCCGGCCGAGGACGGAGATGGGAGGGGAAAAGAAAAATCGTTATTGAGTGGTGCGGGCGCACAAATGAAATGCGGAGCCACGGTCGATGACTATTTTTCTTTTGGGGAGAGAAGAGGCAGAGCCTCTCGGCTTCCTCATTTAATAAAACAACCAAGCGGCAAACCTGTCGCTGCAATATTTCCGTCAGGGGGCGACGCCGTATGGTCAAGACAAGCAACGCGCAGGCTTGGTTCACGAGCACCCGCCCGGACGGTAA
>CALDZL010000060.1 GCA_937944295.1 uncultured Sphingorhabdus sp. | reverse complement strand
CCAACACCGCCAAAAGACTCACTCATCAAAAATGCGACCAACAATGATCCTAATATACCGCCTACGCCATGTACTGCAAAAACGTCCAGGGAATCGTCAATCTTCATTATGTTTTTGACCAATCCAATAGCAAAATAACAGACTATAGCGGCCAAAACACCAATCACGATAGCACCACCAGCAGATACATTAAGCGCTGCTGGTGTTATGGTAGCAAGGCCAGCAATCGCGCCTGTTGCCCAGCCCACAGTAGTCGGCTTGCCAATCTTAATTCTCTCTATTAAAATCCAAATTAGCGAAGCCACCGATGCGGCTATATGCGTGTTTAAAATAGCCGATGATGCATCATCATTGGCTGCTACCGCACTGCCACCATTAAAGCCGAACCAACCAACCCATAATAGGGCTGCACCAACAAATGTAAGTCCAGGGCTATGTGGAAGCATGAGTGATTTGGGCCAACCTGTGCGCTTGCCAATCAACATGGCCGCAATTAATGCAGAGACGCCTGCTGTGGTATGCACCACAATGCCGCCCGCAAAATCTACCACCCCTTTTTCGGCAAGCCAACCACCGCCCCAAACCCAATGGGCTACTGGTGCATAAACAATTAAGCCCCATAGCGCACAGAATGCTACGACCCAACCAAAACGTGCGCGCTCTACCCATGCACCTACCATCAAAGCGGGTGTAATGATTGCAAAAGCCATTTGGAATATTGCAAAGGTGCTTTCGGGGATTAATAATCCGTCACGAACATTGCCTAGAACAATTAGCATCCAAGCATTGCCGCCGCCAATTATACCACTACTGACTTCACCAAAAGCCAATGTATAACCGACAATCACCCAGAGAATAGAGGCAATAGCCGCTACTGCACCGCATTGTATCAGTACCGACAGAAAGTTTTTGGAACGCACTAGCCCGCCATAAAATAGGGCAAGACCGGGTAAGGTCATGAGTAAAACCAAGGCCGTAGACGATAATATCCATGCTGTATCGCCGCTGTCGGCTGCATCAATTTGCGCTAAATCTATTGCTTCTTGCGCGAATATTGGCATATTGCCGAATATTACAGACAGCGTAATTGCTGCAAATATTTTGCGTATCATGGACTTAAATCCCCTATTTATTGCTGCACATATTGTGGTTATCAAATGCTGGTTTCACAAAAAGGCTCAAAAATAATTTTTTATTACAATCCAATCTAAACATATAGAATCAAGTTATAAAGCTGTTTTATAATATAAGATAGAAATTTCTGTTGAAATAGGTTTGAAACTGGCGTTTAGGCAAGACCTTCCAATATTTGATCAGGGGGGCGATGCCCATCGGCCCAAGTACGAATATTGGCGATAACCCTCTCACCAGAAGCTGTGCGTCCTTCAAATGTTGCGCTGCCCATATGCGGCAATAATACGACATTGGCGAGCGCTAATAGGCGTTTATCTACGGCGGGCTCATGCGTATACACATCTAATCCAGCACCTGCAATTAGGCCTTTTTCTAACGCTTCGATCAGGGCATTTTCATCGATAATCTCGCCACGTGATGTATTGATTATATAGGCATTAGTGTGCATTAACGCTATTCTGTTGGCATTGATGAGATTGCCGGTTTCACTGGTTAATGGGCAATGAATCGAAATAATGTCGCTGCGCGATATTAGGCGATCAATATCCGCTTCATAGCTGATGCCCAATTCATCCTCACTCGATGCAGGTAATCTTTTGCGTTTATTATAGAGTATAGAGAGGCCCAAAGCCTTCGCACGGCGTGAGACAGCCTCGCCTATGCGGCCAAAGCCAATGATACCAAGTGTTTTGCCGCTTATCCTATGGCCAAGCATAGAAGATGGATCCCAGCCTTGCCAATCGCCAGAGCGCATTAATTTCTCGCCTTCGGCCAAACGGCGCGGAACGGACAATATTAATGCCATGGTTAAATCAGCGGTATCATCGGTGAATACACCAGGTGTGTTGGTGACGATGATATTGCGTTTTTTTGCAGCAGCACAATCGATATGATTCACGCCTGAACCGAAATTAGCAATTAATTTAACGCTTTCGGGCAAGCTTTCTATAAGTTCATTATCCAATGTATCGGTGACGGTCGGAACCAATACATTTCTATCAATAGCATTAGCAATGATTTCTGCTTTGCTCATTGCTCTATCATTTGCGTTAAATTCGCAATTGAATAATTGGGACATTCTCTCCTCTACGCCAGGCAGTAGCTTTCGTGTTACAAGGATTTTTGGTTTTAATGCTCTTTTTCCGTGGTCCATTTATTCAAATTTACCTTCTTTTACGCACATCTATATTTCTCTATCTTGTGCAATTGTATATTTCTATTTTATAGAGAGTAAAATTCTCAAGGAATAGCAATTAATATGAATAGTAAGTCTTTTAATATATCAACATACACTTTACGTTATGCGATAGTATTATTCGTTGCAATTTTATTAGGACTCTCACTTACCATATCGGTGAATGCACAAAATAAGCGTAAGACGCCTTATTGGGCTTCCATCGATCAACCTGAAGCGCGGATGCGTACTGGGCCTAGTATCGAATATCCTGTGAAATGGGTTTATAAGCGTGAGAGGCTTCCGCTTAAAGTAGTCGATATTCATCAAGATTGGCGCAAAGTAGAAGATCCTGATGGAGATCAAGGTTGGATGCATGTCCGTTTGTTGAGCCCTGTACGAACAGCCATAGTGATCGGCAATTCTAATGCAAAATTATTGGATAAACCCTCTGCTAATGCTAGAATTGCTTGGCGTGCCGAACCTGGCGTTGTTGGCCGAATTGATGAGTGTAAAGATGGCTATTGCCGCATGGATATTGCGGGCCGGGCTGGCTATATTAATGTCCGTAATATTATGGGCGATGAAAAAATTTAACGCTCATAGATTTGCTATTTTACAGAGGTTCTCCAATCAGATAATCTCTATGGCTATTGCCGTTGCTTCGCCGCCACCAATGCACAGACTAGCAACGCCTTTAGTTTTGCCTTGAGTTTTGAGGGCATTAATCAGCGTCACTAATATGCGGGTTCCTGACGCACCAATGGGATGGCCCAATGCTGTTGCGCCGCCATTCACATTAATTTTATCGTGCGAAATTCCCAAATCGCGCATCGCGAACATGGCGACGCATGCAAAGGCTTCGTTAACTTCGAACAATTCTACATCATCAATTGTCCAATTTGCTTTTTTCAGACATTTTTGAATGGCGCCAACAGGGGCAGTGGTAAAAGCTGCGGGTTCATGCGCGTGGGCAGCATGGGCTATGACGCGTGCGATAGGTTTTGCTCCTTTTTCTGCGGCGATGCTCTCACGGCTCAGCACAATAGCTGCTGCACCATCGGAGATTGATGAACTCGTCGCAGCGGTAATTGTACCATCTTTGGCGAAAGCAGGGCGTAGCGAGGGTATTTTATCGGGACGGCCGCGGCCTGGGGCTTCGTCGGTATCGACAATGACATCACCCTTTCTGGTTGCGATGGTAACGGGGACAACTTCGTCTGCAAATGCACCGCTTTCAATAGCGGCTTTGGCACGTGTCAGCGATGTTATGGAATATTGATCCATCGATTCGCGGGTTAATTGATACTCATCGGCTGTGTCTTGGGCAAAAGTTCCCATAGCGCGGCCCTCTTCATAAGCATCTTCTAGGCCATCTAAGAACATATGATCATAGGCTGTATCATGGCCGATGCGTGCGCCGCTGCGATGTTTTTTCATCAAATAGGGGGCATTGGTCATGCTCTCCATGCCGCCTGCAATCATAAAATCAACCGAACCAGCCGCCAATGCTTCTGCGCTCATGATGACGGTCTGCATACCCGATCCGCAAACCTTATTAACCGTTGTTGCTTGTACGGATTTGGGCAGACCAGCTTTAAGTGCGGCCTGTCGCGCAGGTGCCTGACCAAGGCCAGCGGGTAAGACACAGCCCATATAGATGCGGTCAAAATCTTCGCCATCAATGCCAGAACGTTCAACAGCAGCTTTTACGGCAGTAGACCCCAAATGCGTTGCGCTGGCATCTGATAGAGCGCCTTGCATAGCACCCATGGGCGTGCGGGCGTAAGAAAGTATAACAATGGGATCAGACTGGCTCATTAGAAGTCCTTTAAATAGAGGCTAATGACAGATGTATAATAATGCTAATGAGGCTTTGCAATTCATCATTCATATTTATTTGATTGCTTTATTGGGTGGGCCAGAAATTATTTCAATATCATAAAGACAGTTTCTTTTTGCAATCTTGTTAAACTGCTCTATAAATT
>CALDZL010000059.1 GCA_937944295.1 uncultured Sphingorhabdus sp. | reverse complement strand
CTTATATCGGATAAGGTGGATTGCCCTGTTATAAATGCTGGCGATGGAACCAATGAACATCCAACGCAGGCCTTATTGGATGCGCTGACAATCAAGCGGCGTAAAGGCAATGTTGAAGGGCAGATTGTTACAATATGCGGTGATATATTACACAGCCGCGTAGCCCGATCGAATATATATTGCCTCAAATTATTGGGTGCGGATGTGCATGTGGTTGGTCCACCCTCCCTTGTACCGAAAACTTTGGAAGCCTTTGGTGTCAAACGCTATACCAATTTTGAACAAGCGATAGAGGGATGCGATGTCATTATGATGCTCAGACTACAAAATGAGCGTATGCAAGGAGACTTCATTCCATCCGCTCGCGAGTATAATTTTCTCTATGGGTTGAATGAGCAGCGTCTCTCGCTGGCGAAAGATGATGTACTTGTCATGCATCCTGGACCAATGAACAGAGGCGTTGAAATCGAAAGCAGCGTTGCCGATAATGCGAAATTATCGGCCATAACCGAGCAAGTGGAAATGGGCGTGGCAGTGCGTATGGCATGTCTCGACATTTTGACCCGAAAAGCCCGTAATACCGAGGGCTGGACATGATACATATTCAAAATTTCAAGGCACTTAATAGCGAAACTACTGATATGATTAGCTGCGAAAATGGTCTTATCACAAATATCGGACAAAAGGCCGACAATGATGCACAAATATTCGACGCTAAGGGATTATTATTGGCACCTGGCATAATCGATTTGGGTGTCTTTAGCACAGATAAACCAGCCTTTCGTTTTGGCGGTATTACGCGCGCCGCATTGATGCCCGATCAAAATCCATGTCATGATGATCCAGCGACCATTCGTTATGCAGCCTTAAAAGGAAAGCCTGATTTTTGGGTACATCCTCTGGCGGCGGCCACGAAAAATCTCGAAGGCACGCACTTAGCAGAGATAGCACTAATGAAAGAAGCGGGCGCAATGGGCGTTGCAACAGGGCATAATAATATTATCGCAAGCGAGACTATGCTGCGCGTCATGGAATATTGCTCGACGCTTAATCTACCACTTTTTGTGCATAGCGAAGATATTGGATTAACCCGCGATAGCGTTGCAACATCTGGAGAAACGGCTACAATGCTCGGTCTCTCCAATGCCCCTGCTCTATCCGAAGTGATGTCAATTTCTAGTGATATGTATTTGGCCGAAGAAGCCGATGTGCATATTCATTATCGCCAGGTCACCACTAAACGCGGTTTAGACCTGATAAGAGATGCCAAATCGCGCGGTCTAAAAGTAAGTTGCGGGATCACTCCAGCGCATCTATTTTTATCCGACACTGCAATGACAGGGTTTCGCACTTTTACGCGTTTGTCTCCTCCTCTTCGCAGCGAAGATGACCGCCTCGCCTGCATAGAAGCAGTGCGCGATGGTACCATCGATGTGATAGCATCAGGACATGATCCAAGAGCGCCCGAAGAAAAACGCCTGCCTTTTTCAGAGGCCACACCTGGTATGGCAGGAGCTGAGACATTATTATCGCTCTCGCTCAATTTGGTGCGCGATGGTATAATTACAATAGATCGATTATTTGATCTATTAAGCCGTAATCCTGCCAAAATATTGGGAATCAATGCAGGTGATATAAAGGTTGGATTAGAAGCCGATATTATTTTAATCGACATCGAGACCCCTTGGCAAGTCGATGGCAATGCTATGCAAGGCAAAGCAGGTAATACACCATTTGATAGATTGCCTGTTCAAGGACGCGTTCGCCATATGATGAAGGGCGGCAAGATTATATATTAATCCGCCGCCTTACATCTATTTTAGTCTATAGATATGTTTTAGATATTATTACTTACGTGCCAATCTAACAGCCGTAGAACCCTCATTTTTACGAACTAGACAGCTTCCGCCTTTAGCTTTAATTCTGATACAAACAGAATTAGCTGTTGCTTGGGTTTTAAAACCCATGGCTGTCAGACGATATAATTTACGGCCTTTAGAGTTTACAACATTATTTGCTGATCGATAGGGTTTCAATACACTATGCTCATTAGTTAATTTACTCCAAGCGGCCTGAGCATTTTTAGAAGAAGAAAAAGCACCCAATTGGATCATATAATCATTGTTAGATACTGTTTTAGCCAAAACAGGCTTTGCAGGTTTACTCGCTGTTGAATTCGATATATTTTGCTTAGGTACACTACCCTTAAACGTTCCATTTTCATCTTCTACTATAAATTTGGAAGGCGCAGATGGTGCATTGGTAGATTGAGTTGAGCTTGTTTGTGTTCTAAAGTCTTGTGCAGGTTGAGATGTCGTACTGACCTTTACATTGCTCTCTTTTGCAGAGAAAACATTATCAACCAACGATGTTGGCGCTGGGCCTGTTGCTGCTAATTCTCCATTGCTAGAGTTTGTAGCAAAATCTATATTAGGATTGCTGCGGCTCTCTAATGCTAAGCGAGCAGGCTGGCCATCATCTTCACGTGGGTTGATGCCCAATAGACCAGCAACACGCTCCTGATAAGCATTTGGACGTGCATATTGTGCCCATTTAGAAATATTTTCATTCACTTGTGATCCTGTGAGATCTTGTGAAGCCATAGCACGAGCTTCGCGCCATTGCCCATTAAGCGCATATGCCAGAGCCAAGTTTTGGCGTAATTGTGCCGTATTAGAATTTCTTACGCCTGATTCTAGAGCTTCAATAGAATTTTTTCTATCACCAGCAACAGCAAGAGCTAGGCCATAATCACCTTCTGGTAATATATCACGATAACTATTAAGCATGCTAATGGCTGATGCTGTTCTCCCCTGTGAGGTGCGTAATAGTGCTAGGCTGATAATAGTTCTAGGGTCTTTTTGTCCCAAATCTATTACATCTTGTAATGTCCGTTCAGCAGAATTGAAACGGCCTTGAGCAAGATAACCACGTGCCAATGTTGAGCGATAAGCACTGTTATGAAAATCAGCATCTACAGCGCGTTCTGCATTGATTACTGCCTTATCTATATCACCATCAGCCAGATATTTATCAGCCTTCGCAGCCCATTTAGCAGCTTTCTTATCTCCTGCATCCGCTGTGCTAGATATATTAGACTGTTTTTTTAGGATACCCGCACAACCAGTTGTAGGCAATGCTACAATAGCTGCCGCTAATGTTAATTTAATTATGGTCTTGCTTTTCATTGCGTCACCTTTGCTAACTGATTTCTTATTACTAATTACTGATTTTATTACCATTTTATTTCTCAATTATCTGATCACTTAAATGATCTATTTGATCCATATTTTTTAATTTGTTATCCAGAGCTTCGGTTACAAATTTTTGGGCCGATATATTGTTAATCGCACATGCTAAACGCAATTTTAGGTGTCTTTCAGGATCAAGTCTTAGAGTGAAAGCAGCTTTACGCTTAACGGTTCCTTTTTTAGAAATTATAGCCCTTTTTGAGACAATAGGCTTTCTTGTTACTGGCTTTGCTGGTGATACAGCTATTGTATCATCTCTATCCCCTATATTTTGTATTATCGCTTGCTTATCAATATTATGCTTTTCCGCAGTGCCTTGCGTTGATTGAGGATTATCGACCTTTGTTAATATCTCTTCATCGATTTCACTAATAGACTGAAGTTGGGCTGCAATCAGCTCTTGTTGTTGCTTAACTTCTGGTTTTGGTACTTCTATAGCCTTTGCCAGAGGGTTTGCTGGTTTTTCTGAAGGTACTTCGCATGAAATATCTGGATCAACATCATATCCCATGTCATTCCAGCCCAAATCATCTTGCCTACTATCTCCAGTATTGTCTGGATTAAATCCAGTATTTGGACGACGCATAGCGGGTTTTGCAGCTCCTTTACGAGCCAGTAATCCTGATGACAATGAAGCAAATGATTTAGCCTCGCTCATGATTCACTATCCTAAATTACGACCCAAACACACGGCGACCAAAATTACCCATAGGACGGGAATTGGACGCATGTGAATTTGCTGATGCTGGAGCACTAAAGACAGTGCGGCGAAAATTCTTTTCAAGACGATCAGAAACATAAGACCAAAGGTCAATCACTTCTTTGGCAGAGCGGCCTTCTGGATCAACCTCCATGACGGTACGCCCATCAATCATTGATGCAGCAAAATCAGTGCGGTGATGCAGAATTATCGGAGCAACGGTACCATGTTGCGATAGAGCAACTGTCGCTTCCGAAGTAATCTTGGCCTTAGGTGTTGCTCCATTTACGACAAATATTAGAGGCTTTCCAGCACGATCACAAAGATCAACTGTTGCACCCACTGCGCGTAAGTCATGCGGGCTGGGACGTGTTGGCACAACAATAAGTTCTGCAACTGATATTACGCTTTGTATTGCCATAGTAATAGCTGGTGGTGTATCTATAACAGCCAATTTAAAGCCTTGCTGTCGTAATACAGCCAAATCGGTTGCTAAGCGCGCAACCGTTGTTTGCGCGAAAGCAGGTAAATCGGCTTCTCGCTCATTCCACCATTCAGCTAATGAACCTTGTGGATCAATATCTATAAGGACAACTGGACCAGCACCGTTTAATTGTGCTTGTACAGCGAGATGTCCAGATAAAGTAGTTTTTCCGGAGCCGCCTTTTTGTGATGCCAATGCGAGAACCCGCACGTCATTCCCCTTTGTTAAATGTTGTGATACACTATGTGCCAGATCAGGGTTATTAACTGGTTAACATTGACAAATATTATTATTATAGTTGTAAATACAATATTTTAGTTTCTGATTGCTCATATCTTCTGCAAAGATAAGTTATTGTTTATTATAGAATAAATATTATATCACCCTACTACCTTACAAAATAAATTAACACATAATATTTTACAACCTCCTGTAATGAAATGCTAAAAGACGAAATTATGTGAATTATTTGATAAATTTATTAAAATTTATAAAAAAGTCATTATGGTTAAAACAATGTTAATTATTTATCATTAATAATGTACAAAGATAAACTCGCGTGACAGCAGGAGCATATATATGCAAAATCAAATCATCAAATCTAAATTGCTTAAAAAAAGTCTTTTTCTAAGCTTATTATCTATTGTGACATTTACATCTTCTCCAGTATTAGCAGATGTAAAGGACGGTGTAGATGCGTGGTCACGTGGTGAATATGATGTTGCAGTACGTGAATGGCGCCCTGAAGCTCTTAATGGTAATGCAGATGCCCAATTTAACTTAGGGCAAGCATATAAATTAGGGCGCGGGGTAGAAGCCAATTTAAACACAGCGCTTGATTGGTATAAAAGAGCAGCCGATCAAGGCCATTTGCAAGCGGGTGATAGCTATGGTCACTTACTACATTATCAAGGCAGAGTGAGCGATGCTATTCCTTATCTTGAAAGATCATCGGCACGCGGAGAACCTCGGTCACAATATTTATTTGCAACTGAATTATTCAATGGTAATCATGTTAGCAAAGATTGGGTCCGCGCCTATGCTTTAATGACGCGATCTTCTTCATCTGGTCTTGGGCCTGCATCACGCAGCCTTGCACAGATGGATCGCTTTATTCCGCTCAGCCAACGCCAACAAGGCATTGCATTGGCTGGTAATCTTGAGCAATCAGAACGTAATATTAAAGCGCAGCAATTGGCTGGTTTTGATTTGGATACATCTCCTGCTTCTCCTGTCGCTAGACCTGTAACCTTGCCTCCATCACAAATAGCTGCTCCAACGCAAGCTACTAGTGCACCTGGGGCACCATTTTTGGATAATCCTGCTCCACCTGTGGCCGCAACCCCAGTACGTCCAGCAGTTGTGCCAGCATCCAGACCAACGACCAATGGAGACTATCGTATTCAATTGGGCGCTTTTGCGGAACAAAATACGGCTAAATCACTGTGGAATAATCTGGAAAGACGTGTAGATGATCTACAATCTATTCAGCCTTATTTGGTAACAATGAGCAATGTAACCCGCCTACAGGCTGGTCCTTTCGCAACCCGATCACAAGCTAATATAATGTGTGCAAAAATTAAAGCTGCAGGCCAAGGCTGTTTCTCTCTAAAAAAATAATAACAGCTTAAATTATTAATAAGCCATTGTAACGAGATTTATGATGACTTTCTTAATCTTTACAGAGCGGTTTAAAATTTCTTCCATTAGATAGTTTTGCAATATTATTACCAGTCTCAATTTGAAAATATCGAGTCCCTGACAAACTTGCTCTATTATTACAATATTGTGCACAAGATTGAGGAACTTCTCCGGGAAATATTATCGATAAACCGTCGAAAGAAACCATAAATTCGCATATTTCTCTATTGTTACTGACATTTTTATTTAATGAGATGATTACATTTTCACCATCTAGGCTAGCAATACCCTGTCCTTCACAAAAACTATCTTCACCAAATATAGCTAAGATACCAATATTATAAACTCCATCTTCCTTTTTAATAGCGCAAAGTTTGTCTGTCCCAATATCATTACGCGATTCAAAACGTCCTTCTAATTGAATATTATCAGGATCGTTTAATATGCCTGCGCTAATGGCGGCTTTGTCCAAATTTTCACTCGGTTGGGCTTCGCTACGATTATTTTCTACAGGAATGTCGCAAGCCGCTAGGAATGAAAATATAGTCATTATAATTATGAGTTTCACTCTATCATCTCCAAACTATTCATTTTTGCAACTCCATTTTTTACCCGTCTGTAAAAACAGCTTTTCACTCCCGTATGACAAGTTGGTCCTTCAGGATTGGCAATTATCCAAAGAGCATCTTGGTCACAATCTATGCGAATATCTATAACATTCAATATATGCCCGCTTGCTTCACCTTTCATCCATAATTTTTGACGACTACGCGAATAAAAATGTACAATATTGCTATCAAGCGTTTTATCAATGGCTTGTTGATTCATAAAACCGACCATTAACAGTTGACCATCCTTTACGTCTGTTATGATGGCACTCAACAGACCATTGGAATCAAATTTAGGTTTAAATATCAATCCCTTCTCACTATCATATAGGCTCATTTTAGGAGGACTTTCTAATTAAAATATGCTAAACCAGCTCATTTTATAACAGCATATTCGATAAAGCGAATGTTATTATGACAAATTAAAGACAAATCGATTTTGCTGTCCTATAGGTTGCACATAATAGTCATATAGGATTCGCTTTACCATGCTGACCACGCACCCTTTTGATGATGATAAATTGCGCGAAGAATGCGGTATCTTTGGAGCATGTAATGCCGAAGATGCTGCTGCGATGACGGCACTGGGTCTGCATGCTTTACAGCATAGAGGCCAAGAAGCTGCTGGAATTACTGCATTTAACGGATCAGAATTTCAAACGCATAGGGCTATGGGCCATGTCGCAGGAAATTTTGACAGCGAAGATACCATGGCGCCTCTAGCGGGTAAATTTGCAGTTGGACATGTGCGCTACTCCACCAGCGGTGAAACATCTTTGCGCAATGTTCAGCCCCTATTCGCTGATTTGGTATCAGGCGGCTTTGCTGTGGCCCATAATGGTAATATTTCTAACGCAGAAAAATTAAAAAAAGAATTGGTACGCCGCGGCTCTATATTCCAATCAACATCCGATACCGAAGTTATCATTCATTTGGTGGCAACATCGGGCTATCGCACCTTAATCGATCGTCTTATCGACGCCTTAAAACAGGTCGAAGGCGCTTATTCATTATTATGTTTAACATCGGAAGGCATGATTGCATGCCGTGATCCTCTAGGCGTTAGACCTCTTGTTATTGGGAAATTGGGTGATAGTTATATATTTGCATCAGAAACCGTTGCCCTAGACGTTGTAGGTGCAGAATATGTACGCTCAGTTGAACCTGGTGAAATTGTCATCGTGCGCGGTGCCGAATTACAATCACATAAACCATTTGCACCGCAAAAAGCGCGACCTTGCATATTTGAACATGTCTATTTCTCGCGCCCTGATTCAATCGTCGATGGCAATAGTGTATATAGCGTTCGTAAAGCTATTGGCGCAGAGTTGGCCAAAGAAATTCCCGTTGATGCAGACTATGTCATTCCCGTGCCAGACAGCGGCACTCCGGCTGCACTGGGCTATGCCGAAGAGGCTAAAATATCTTTTGAATTGGGTATTATTCGTTCGCATTATGTCGGACGAACCTTTATCCAACCAGGGGATGGCGTTCGCCACCTTGGGGTTAAACTCAAACATAATGCCAACCGTATATTAGTAGAAGGCAAAAAAATCATCTTGGTCGATGACAGCATTGTGCGCGGAACAACCAGTCTAAAAATCGTACAAATGATGCGCGAAGCGGGGGCCGCAGAAGTGCATATGCGCATTGCCAGCCCGCCAACATCGCATAGCTGTTTCTACGGTGTTGATACGCCAGAGCGCTCAAAATTATTAGCAAGCCGTATGGACTTGGAAGAAATGAGAGAATTCATACAGGCTGATAGCCTTGCCTTCATCAGTATAGACGGGCTTTATCGCGCTCTAGGCTATCATAAGCGTGAAACCAATACACCGCAATATTGCGATGCTTGTTTCACGGGCAATTATCCGACCAGCCTAACCGATCAAGATGAAATGGCCCAGCCCGATCAATTAATATTGCTCAACGAAAAAGTGGGCTAGCATCATAACGGATGAATAATGGCGGATAATGAAGAAAAATTAGCACTAGTAACAGGAGCAAGCCAAGGCATTGGGGCTGCTACTGCGAAAGTTCTGGCTGATCATGGCTATCATGTCATCATGTGTGCGCGTAACAGCAAGAATCTTGAAAGCGTTGAAGAAGAGATATTTGCGGCTGGCGGCAGCGCAACCATTGCACCACTCGATTTGACCGAAGGCGATAGCATCACCCGTCTTGCTCATGCAATTGAGCAGCGATGGAATAAATTAGATGTGATGATATTAAATGCTGCAATGCTAGGCAATTTGGGGCCTGTTTCGCAGATGGACCCAAAAGAATTTAATCAAATCCTGACGCTTAACCTTTTATCGCAGCAAGCCTTAATTGCTAATTTTGATCCATTATTGCGTAAGTCTATGGATGCCAAACTCATTGGATTATCGTCTAGCGTTGGCAGAAATGCGCGCGCCTTTTGGGGTGGTTATGGCGCATCAAAGGCAGCGTTTGAAAATTTATTATTAAGCTATGCCGAGGAAGTCGCCAATTTATCAAAAATAAAAGTTGCGATTGTTGACCCAGGCCGCACCAGAACAGAGATGCGCGCCAAAGCCTATCCAGGCGAAGATCCCAATAGTGTGAAAGAGCCTATCATTGTTGCAGAATCAATCTTAAACTTGCTTTCTAACGATTTTGCAACAGGGCATTATTTAGCTTTAGGGAAATAATTTATATTCTGCATATCACTCTAACTTTTACATCGCTATAATTGACAAGCTTGTCATATTTTATATTCTAATAGCAATTAGGAGATATAGATATGCTGAATCAAATTTTCATTCCCATTTTGATGTCATTCTCGGCATTTGCAACGCAAGCCATCACCCTTGATGAGGCTAGGCAGCAAATTAACGATGCTTTACCAGGTGATCTGGCCAATGATCCTCTATCTTTCCAATGGGAAACTTGGGGGCCAAGACTGAGAGCAAAACAGATAGAAACACCAGCAATCCCAGGCGGCATCAGCATTAAAGTAGAAATTAAAAAAGCGGCTCCCAACCGCTGGGATGCAGGGGTGAATATTCCAATCATTAAGGATATTATGGCTGGTGAAAAGGTGCGTATCTATTTATGGGCGCGTTCCGATAATGAAACCGATATAACCACGCGCTTGCAACAGAACTTTTCCCCATATGATGGTTTTGCGGATTATAAGCTACCCATTAGTAATGAGTGGAAGCTCATATCTTATGAAGCCATAGCAAATAGGAATTTAAAAGGTGGAAAAGCAGCTCTGACTATTCAGCTTGGTGCCAAAAAACAAAGCGTGGAAATCGGTCAAATCTATGTCACCAGAGAGACTATTTAAATTAAACCTTATGATTTGACAATCTGATAGGCTTCCAAAGCGCGCATCCTCGCATCTCTATGCCCAATAATTTTGCGCACATAGGATTTGGGCGTCATCCCATATTCTTCTGGATCATGAATATAAGGATCATCCAGTCCCGCCAATTCTGGCACCCATTTGCGGATATAATCGCCCGCATCAAATTTCTCGGACTGCGAGAGCGGTGCCATGATCCGCACAAACATATTGCTGTCTATCCCCGTGCCCGCAACCCACTGCCAATTCACGGCATTGCTAGCATAATCGGCATCAACCAAAGTATCCCAAAACCACCTCTCGCCATGCCGCCAATCAATCAACAAATGTTTGATGAGAAAGCTCCCCGCGATCATACGCACGCGGTTGTGCATAATTCCCGTAGCCCATAATTCGCGCATACCTGCATCGACAATGGGATAACCCGTGCGCCCCTGTGTCCAAGCCGTAAAATCAGCCTTTACAGTTTCATCATTCATATCACGCCAAGGCAATGCATCAAATCTATCGCGCGCATTTTCGCTGCCATATTTGGGGTATTGGGTGATGACATTTTGCGCATAATCGCGCCAGACAATCTCTTTAAGAAACACCTCTACACTGCCGCCAGCACCCGCAAATATATGCCATAATGTCGCTGGAGAAACCTCACCAAAATGCAAATGTGCAGACAGTTCAGATGTCCCAGTAATAGAGGGAATATTACGCTGCTCATCATAATAAGCCGCTTTATCAACAAATAAGCGCGAGCAATGCGCTGCGCCCTGCTCTCCTGGTTGCCATTTACTGGCCATTCCCCCTGCCCAATTCGGTTTTTTGGGTAGCAACTCCCAATCCTCAAGAATATCGCTCTGCGGTAATGATGGCGTTATGATGGCATCGGGTGCTGACAAAGGCGGCGGCGGCGGCATATGCTCGCGCAGCGCCTTCCAAAAGGGTGTATAGATTTTATAAGAACCGCCGCTACCCGTTTTCAATGTGGCCGGCGGCAGTAGATAATTACCATCGAATAAATGCAGCGTCATTTTCTCCCGCACCGCTTTTTCAGCATTGCGCCACCATGGCTCATAATGATGCATTGCATAAACAGCATCTGCACCCGTTTCTTGCGTGATTTGCTCTAATATTCTTGCGCTTTCACCGCGCCGCAATATCAGCTTTGATCCCAATTTTTGCAGCGATTCATCCAAAGACATCAAGCTATGGTGCAACCACCAGCGCGATGCTGCGCCCATTTTGCGGTGCTTTGGCGTCACATCATCCAAAATATAGAGCGCGATTATGGGCCTGCCCGTCTGCACAGCGGCGTTTAAGGCCGCATGATCGGATAAGCGCAAGTCCCGCCGAAACCAGAGGATGATGGGTTTACTCATGGTTTACATAACAAGAATATCGTTCTGGATTTGTATATTCGCTGGGTGTCTTTACTTTTTTTAAGTGCGTCAATTCATACTTTCCATCAAAAAAACTATTAAAACAAAATAGACCTTCATCATCTGGAATATCATAACTTCTTACCCATAACTCTCCATTATCAGCCATCGCAATCAAAAAAATAGTTCTGATATCAGGAATTCTACCATGTTTTGCTAATAATATTTCTATAGGTTTTTTACCAAATTCCTGACCAGAAATATAGTTTATCTTTTTTAGTTCAATAAGATACACCCCATTTATGCATATATAATCATCAGGGCAATGAGGGAGGCCAACATATTTCTGAGAGGCAAGCTCTGCTTGAAGAACGGTGTATTTTACAGATGAAGTAAAATTTCTTTCTTCAAACACAATATTAGGTGTTGGTGTTTTACAACCACCAAGAAACATCAAAAGAAGAATTAATAATCTTTTCATTTCACAACAAATTGAACCTCTTTTTCGAGCTTAATCTTCACGCGAAAACGATCTCCTACCAATGGATGGGTAAAGCGCGCATCGCTTACCACGGCATATGTATCTTCACCCTCGCGGACTATGCCATGATAGGGCATACGCGACCAAAAGAGAAAGGCATCTAAATCGGGATTATTTTTGCGCAATTCCTCTAGGTCGAGAACAGGCGGCGCATGTTTTGAAACCTCAATAGGAGTGCTATCATCCAGCACGCGGCCTTTATCAAATAGCGAATAGCTGGCTTGGTAATAATTATTCGGATCACCCAATAAAATCTCTCTATGCCAAAATATGAAGGGCACAGGACTTGCAACTATCTGCTTAATCTGATTTCTATCAACCGATTGGCTAATTTCATTTTCGGTGCGGGACACAGCATCAGCTGTAATCATCATATTAACGCTGATATAGCTTAGCACGGCCACGCCAGAAATGAGCGCAGGCCGATACCAGCGAATATGCTGTTTTTTCTCACGCCACAACGATATAAACAGACCCAATCCCAAAGCAAGCCATATCCACAAATCAATGATGAACATTGTATCGCCGTAAAACCATTGTGAAGAAAAAGGCTCTAAAAAGCGCACGCCATAATTATTGAGCCAATCAAGTGCGGGGTGGCTTAATGTTCCAATAAAGGCCAAGGCAAAAAGCCATCCTCTATGAATGGGCAAGCGGTTTTCAGGTCGTTTACCGCGCTTTGACTGCCAAGCATCATAGGCAATCAAAATACCGCATAATATGATAGGCAAAATAACCATTGCAATCGGGCCATGCGTAATGCCGCGCCGAAACCCCAAATGCTGGGTTCCATCGAGCCAAAAAAAGCAAGCCGCATCAATATCGGGAAGGTTAGCGCCAATAATAAGAGCGGGCATGGCAAGGCCAGTTTTCTTCTTCAGGCCCATTTGCCCCAAGACAGCACCTGCTAGACTATGCGTTAAATTATCCATTGTCTATTTTACCAAGAGTGTAACACCATTGATCTTCTCTTCTTTCAAAACCAACACGTTGCAAATTGTAAGAAGCATTGGGTCTATATTCTTCATTTACACAAATTTCTTCATCAACATTACTCCAACTCAGCAATATCCAATTTTCATTTATCGATTGTTGGACAATGAATAATCTTTCGTTTTTGTCAAAACTACAATCACAGCCAATCAAAGCAGATATGTCCTTATTTATTTCATCACCTAAAATTCTAGTAATGTCACTAATATCTATCTTGTAGTAACCATGTAAACATATTTGACCATCAGGACATGGATCACTTCCCAGAGATTTTATTTTTACTACTTTTCCTCGGATAACAGTTGGTTGTGAGCTATTCATAATCTTAAAGTTAGACCGAAAAGACGGGTCCGATGGAGAAATTGTAATCTCACCTCCTGCACAACCGAACAATATAGTGCTTATCAGTAGCGGTGATAATATCCACAAACTTCTCATTTAGAGATCAGGGCCATCCTCGGATACTGTCCAAGTTTGGCCTTTGCTCACCAAAGCCTGCAAATCAGGTTTCTTATTTGCGGCAATGGCTTCATTTTGCGCGACTACGGCGCTTTCAAATGTTGGTTTTGGGTCATCATAGATAACGCCGAGCGGCATAGGAAATACGCCAAATTGTAATTCCACCAACATATGCGCGACGCTGCGGTTTGTGACGTCATGACGCAACACGCCAGCAGCTTCCCAATCGCCATCCACAACATCAACGACTTTTAACGCCATTGCATCTTGGTCTAATGCGATGCCCTTTACGCCTTTGTCAAACAACATAGGTTCCCCATTGGCGAGCCAAAGCTGCGTTGCGGCGGCGGTTTTTTTGGCTGCAAAATCCTCGAAAACATCTTTATTATAAACAATACAATTTTGAAAAATCTCAATAAATGCTGCGCCTTGATGGGCATGCGCGGCCATCAAAACATCGGGTAAATTCTTATTAATATCAATGCCGCGTGCAACAAAACGTGCACCCGATCCCAGCGCAAAAGCACAGGGGCTAGCAGGATGATCGACGCTACCATAAGGGGTAGATGGGCTGTTAGTGCCTTCGCGCGATGTTGGCGAATATTGCCCTTTGGTTAGGCCGTAAATCTCATTGTTAAACAGCATGATTTGGCAATTTAAGTTACGGCGCAGCACGTGCATTGTATGATTACCGCCAATCGAAAGCGCATCGCCATCACCCGTGATAATCCAAACGTCCAATTCCGGATTGGCAAGCTTTACCCCCGTTGCGACGGCGGGTGCGCGGCCATGAATGGTATGAAAACCATAAGTCTCCATATAATAGGGAAAGCGGCTCGAACAGCCAATGCCCGAGACAAATACCGTATTAGCAGGACTGCCGCCAATCATCGGCATAGTGCGCTGCACGGCTTTTAAGATCGCATAATCACCGCACCCAGGACACCACCTTACTTCTTGGTCCGTTTCCCAATCTTTTAGGGTCGTTTCGATTTTCGTAATCTCATTCATATTCATTGACCTTTTAATGTCTTAAATTCTCTCACTAAGTTTGTTGTATGATTTCCAACAATGTAGCCAAAAATTGCAGCATTTAAATAACTTATTTCTGTGAAATAATATATTATAGCAGCAACAAGCAATGGCATTACAATTAGAAGCACTATCATATCCTTATAGCCTCTATGGTGAATTTTTAGATAATCAGGCATATCTAATTTTATTATCTCAAGATAGTAATCACAGATAATACCTAAGATAAACCCTAATAATAATGCCAAGCATTTAAGTCCTAATTGTTCGGCACTGTAAGCAATTAAATATGCAACTGCAAACATCGCTCCTGTATGGAGAATCAAGTAGAATAGATAGCGGTTAGCGCTCAACCTAGCGCCTCCGCTATGGCTGTTTCAATTTCTGCGATAGTGAAGGGTTGCCCCGAAACCTTGTTCAAAGGCTTCGCATCAACCAAATATTGATCGCGCAACACGGTTTTAAGCTGTCCTGTATTCATTTCAGGAACAATCACATGCTCATAACTTTTCAGCAGTTCGCCCAGATTTTTGGGCATAGGCCAAATATAACGCAAGTGAATATGGCTAACATCCATGCCTTTTTCGCGGCAACGGCTTACCGCTTGGTGGATAGGGCCATAAGTAGATCCCCAACCAATCAGCGCCAATTTACCGCCAGCCTCACCAAGCTCCACCTGTTGATCGCCAATGCTATCCGCAACGCCAAGCACTTTATCGCGGCGAATATTGGTCATTTCCTGATGGTTTTCGCTGCCATAATCAATATGCCCTGTATCCACACCTTTTTCGATGCCGCCAATACGGTGCATCAATTCGGGCGTTCCAGGTTTGATCCAAGGGCGCGCTAATTTTTCATCGCGGCCATAGGGTTTGAACCCGCCTTCTTGCGCTTGCGTCATATGCTCTACAGCAAACTCTGTGTAATCGCTCATGTCAGGAACGAGCCAAGGCTCAGCTGCATTGGCAATATAACCATCGGTGAGCAGCATTACGGGCGTCATATATTGCGTTGCAATGCGCACAGCCTCTATCGCGCATTCAAACGCATCGGATGGCGAACGGGCTGAAATCACGGGCATCGGCGCATCACCATTGCGGCCATAAACGGCTTGATACAGATCGGATTGTTCGGTTTTTGTCGGCAGTCCCGTAGAAGGGCCGCCACGTTGTGAATTGACGATAACCAACGGTAATTCGGTCATAATCGCGAGGCCCATCGCTTCACCCTTGAGGGCAATACCGGGGCCAGATGATGATGTTACGCCCAATGTTCCAGCATAGCTAGCGCCAATGGCCGATGCGATGGCCGCGATTTCGTCTTCGGCTTGGAATGTGGTGACGCCATATTCTTTAAGGCGCGAGAGATGGTGCAAAATTGCCGATGCGGGCGTTATCGGATAACCGCCAAAAAACATTGGCAAATCGGCCATTTGCGCACCAGCAACTAAGCCCAATGATAGAGCTTCCGCACCATTCACGGTGCGATATAGACCGGGATCAGCAGGTGCCGCAGGGAGAGTAGCTTGCTTGACAGGGCCAGAAAGCTCGGCCGTTTCACCATAGGCATGTCCCGCATTGAGAGCCGCTATATTAGCCTCCGCAATTTCGGGTTTCTTGGCAAATTTTGTATTGAGCCAATCTACAATGGGCTGGCGGTCGCGGTCAAACATCCACAGCGCAAGACCCAGCGTCCACATATTTTTGGACCTCAAGGCTTCTTTATTGCCAAGGCCAAAGGGCTTAACGGCTTCTAATGTGAGCGCTGAAATATCAAAAGCTAAGAGCTGCCATTTCGCCAAAGAGCCATCTTCGAGTGGATTGGTTTCATATTTGGCTTTGTCGAGGTTTCTTTTGCCAAATTCGCCGCTATCCGCAATTATCAAGCCGCCGGGTTTTAGGCTATCGACATTGACCTTTAAGGCCGCTGGATTCATTGCAACCAGCACATCTGGCTGATCACCAGCGGTATGAATAGCGCGCGAACCGAAATTAATCTGAAAAGCAGAAACACCAAATAATGTACCTTGCGGCGCTCTAATTTCTGCTGGGAAATCAGGAAAGGTCGCCAGATCATTACCCGCTAAGGCTGTTGAAAGGGTGAATTGCCCACCTGTGAGCTGCATACCATCGCCGCTATCCCCTGCAAAACGTACTACAACTGAGTCTACTGCTTGCTCATCCGAAACTTGTGCAGCACTTGCCATATATTATTCCTACCCATTAAATCTTTTGCTATTCTTACTATTAAAGCAACTATCATTATGCAATTTAGAAAATCTGTTCCCTAGCAATATCAATATTTATTCTATAGGCACGCTATCGCGATTAACCACAGAAATATAGAGCAAAAACAATGAATGATGAAAAATATGCACAGCTTCCCTATCGACCCTGCGTTGGAATTATGCTGGTCAATACTGAAAATCGGGTTTTCGTGGCCAAGCGCAATGATAATCGCACCAGCAAATGGAAAGATGCATGGCAAATGCCGCAAGGCGGTATTGATGAAGGCGAAGAAGCACAGGACGCAGCCTTTCGTGAATTAGAAGAAGAAACAGGGATTCGCGCCAATGCTGTGAAATTGATAGCGCAAAGTAATAATGAGCATTTTTATGATCTGCCAGAGGAATTATTGGGTAAATTGTGGAAAGGGAAATGGCGCGGACAGAGACAATATTGGTTTCTCATGCGCTATTTGGGAGAGGATAATGCTATTAATATTGATACGGAAATCCCCGAATTTAGTGAATGGAAATGGAGCAAAATAGAAGATTTATCCGATAATATTGTACCCTTTAAACGCGATATATATGCAAATCTAGCGCAAGAATTTTCTACTATACTGAAAATAGAGAATAAATAATTCAAGTTTTAAAATCTTGCAAAACATAGTTTTGCACAGTTGCGAAACAATGATTTACACAATAGTATTTAAGGATGATAAAAAATATTACCCTCAAATCATTGCCCGTCTTAGGATACGCAATCTTATTCACCACGCCAGCACTGGCGGCTCTTCCCGCACCCGTAAAGTCGATCATTGATGCAGCTATTGCGGGCGGAAATGACGATGAGGTTAAAATCGCACTTAAATTAGCAAAAGCTACTAACCCTGGTGATTTAGCAGAGATTGAAGCCATAGAAAATGATTATAATGCGCAACAAAAAATTAAATTAGCCGAAGCCGAAAAAGCCAAACAAGTGGAATTAGCACAAGCTGGTTTTTTTGATAATTGGACAGGGCAAGGCGAATTGGGAGCATTTCGTTCTTCTGGGAATAGCAGTAATACAGGCTTAACCGTAGGTGCAAAATTAACCAAAGAAGGTGAAAAATGGCGCTATAATTTTCGCGCAATTGCTGATTTCCAGCGTACCAATGGGGTAACAACCAAAGAACAATATTTGGCCGCTATCGAGCCTAATTATAAAATTAATGATCGCCTTTATGCTTTTGCATTAGGCCAATATGAGCGTGATCGCTTTCAAGGGTTTTCGTCCCGTCTAACTGCCTCCGGAGGCATAGGCTATCAAGTTATTGATAAAGAAAAAACACAATTGGCGATCAAGGCTGGCCCGGCTTTTCGTCAGACAAATTTCATTGCTGGCGGTTCACAATCCTCGCTTGCTGCTCTAGCGGGGCTGGATTTCTCCCACCAACTTTCAAAAAATTTGCGTATTACAGAAAATGCGACTGCCTATATCGAATCGGCCAATACAACATTATCCTCGGAAACAGCCTTAGAAGCAAAATTGTCGAGCGCATTATCAGCGCGTATTTCCTATTTGGTTGAATATGAGAGCAATCCGCCACTCGGTTCTGTAAACACAGACACATTGTCTCGTATTACATTGGTTTATGGTTTCTAATATTGAAATATTAGTTTTGGGATTCTGACTCAGGTGTAACGCTAATTTCGCTAGCTAAAATTTTGCCTTTGTTGGATGCATCGGTGATCGCTATTTTTAGAGTTTCGTTGGCCGTACAATTAATGCCACACAATAGATTAAATCTTGCTAAATTTTTCTCGGCCCGATCAATTGCTCCCTTTTGTGCAAAAACTCGTCCTTGTTGGATAAGCGCCATTTCATCATTTGGATTAATCTCCAATACTTCTTTATAAAGGGTGATAGCTTTACCTAGTAATTTTTGCTGTTCTGCTATTTCTGCCAGAGCAATATAAGCTTTACGATTGCGTGGGTGCAAAGCCAATGAAGTTTCATAAAAGCTGATCGCCTCATCAAGATTACCTGCTAATATAGCAGCAGCACCTTGGTCCATAAAAGTTTGCGCCTGCGCACTGACCTGATCGTCTTGGTTTTGCGAATAACCAACGCTTGATACAGTCGTTAAAAATAGAGATAGTGACACAAATAAGGGTGAAAAACGCATAAATAAATTCCAATAATCTAACCTTCGAGCAGCAATATCTATATCACTCTTGCTCTCAATCACAATTTTTCCAATCTCGCATAGAAAAAGCCATCACAACTATCATGATATGGTGTTAAAATTTTACCATCACCAATATTACGTCCAAAATCAACATCAATATTGTCAACTTTCCAATTACCATTGCATGAAATAAATTTTTTGACTTGCTCTAAGCCTTCTTCTTCTAAGATAGAACAAACTGCATATAGTATAAAACCACCCTTTTTCGTCATCTGCGCCGCTATATCCAGAACGCGCGCTTGCTGACGTTTGACTTGCTCAAGCCTTTCTGGATTCAGCCTCCAGCGCGTTTCAGGGTTACGCCGCCAAGTCCCTGATCCAGAGCAAGGCGCATCGACCAGAACAATGTCAAAACTATTGCTAAATTCAGAGAGCATATCGACTTCTTTACCTGGATTAAGCAATATTTTGCGAATGGTATCCAAACTCTTATCATGTGGTGCTACTTGCATTAAGCGCGCTTGCCGTTCTGCTATTTTAGATAAACGAGCGCGGTTAACATCGGATGCAACTATCTCTCCTGCCTGCGCTATCAATATCTTATCAAATAATGCTAATGTTTTACCGCCTGCTCCAGCGCATAAGTCTAAAATCTTTTTACCTTCAACATCGCCGCATGCATCAATAATCAATTGGCTGCCAAAATCTTGGATTTCTATCATTCCATCCCGATAGAGAGGCAGTTGCGTAATCGCACTGTTCGTCGGCAATCTTATAGCATGATCGCCAACAGACTCAGCATTGTCCAAGAATGCAAGCACATCTGCTTTATTTGTTCGTGATATATTGACGCGTAGATCAAGCGGTGCTCTGTTTAGTAAAGCTTGTTTTTCCTCTTGGTTGATAAACTTAGGCAATTTATTATCAATCCACTGGGGAATGAAACCTTCTTTCGCGCGCGGCTCATCGGGCGTTATAATTGCTGGACCATATTGCGAACCATCGAAACAAGCGGCCAACTCATCATCGCCATCCGCCATAGCGACCATCGCGCAGCGTCCTGTTTCGGGCCGTTCACCAAAACGCCGGATAGCATTCCACACTAATTCGCGAATAGCGCGCCTATCTTTAGAGCCTGCATAACGGCGGGCTTTGAAGAATGCGCTCGCCAAATTATCCGCGGCACTGCCATTATCACGAGCTGCGATAATAATTTCGTCCAAGAGCTGAATGGCCGCCTCTACGCGGGCTGCCGGCCTCATATGAAATTTACACAATAAGGGGCATGAATTTGATTAACGCGTTGGATAATTGGGGGCCTCTCGCGTTATGACAACATCATGAACATGGCTTTCTTGAAGCCCTGCATTAGTAATACGAACAAAGCGCGCTTTATTCTGAAAATCACTAATATTCGTAGCACCTGTATAGCCCATAGCTGCTTTCACGCCGCCAACCAATTGGTGAATAACATCGCTTGCAGGCCCTTTATAGGGTACTTGTCCTTCAATGCCTTCTGGGACCAATTTCATTTGATCTTTAATATCTTGTTGGAAATAACGATCAGCAGACCCGCGTGCCATAGCGCCAACGCTGCCCATGCCGCGATAGCTTTTATAGGAACGGCCTTGATAGAGAAATGTCTCACCAGGGGCTTCTTCTGTTCCTGCTAATAATGATCCTACCATGACGCTAGATGCACCCGCAGCGATAGCCTTGGCAACATCACCAGAAGTACGCAAACCGCCATCTGCTATTATCGGTATAGCTGATTTAACCGCTTCTTTTGATGCTTGCATCACGGCGGTTAATTGCGGCACACCAACACCCGCTACTATGCGTGTGGTACATATTGAACCTGGTCCAATACCAACCTTTACGCCATCGGCTCCCGCATCAATTAAAGCGCGTGTAGCTTCTGCAGTTGCGACATTGCCCGCAATAATCTGAACATCAGGGTTCATTGTTTTGATTTCACGTACAGCCGCACTGACCATCTTGCTGTGGCCATGCGCTGTGTCGATTATAATCAAATCGCAATCCGCCGCAATCAGGGCTTTGGCTCTCTCAATGCCTTTTTCACCAACCGTACTGGCTGCCGCAACGCGCAACCTGCCCGAGCTATCTTTAGTGGCATTGGGATAATTTACTGATTTTTCAATATCTTTTACCGTGATAAGGCCAACACATTTATAATGATCATCCACCACAATCAATTTCTCAATACGGCGTTTGTGCAATAATTTGCGCGCTTCATCTTGGCCAACGCCAATAGGAACAGTAGCCAATTCCTCCTTAGTCATTAATTCTTTGATGGGCTGGTTTTGATCTTCTGCAAAGCGCACATCTCTATTAGTGAGCATACCCACCAATTTACCGCTTTCTTCAACCACAGGGATACCAGAAATACCATTATTCTTCATCAAGGCATTGGCTTCTGATAAAGTGGCGTTCGGTCCGATAGTGATAGGGTCAACAACCATGCCCGATTCAAAACGCTTAACTTGGCGCACTGCGGCGCATTGCTCTTCTATACTTAAATTGCGATGCAATACTCCAATACCGCCATTTTGGGCCAAGACAATAGCCATTTTTGCTTCTGTCACTGTATCCATCGCCGACGATAATATCGGAATATTAAGCTTGATATTCTGTGTTAAGTGGGTGGATGTATTGGCTTGGCTTGGCAGAACATCGGATTCCGCTGGCTGTAACAACACATCATCAAAGGTTAAACCTAACTCTATTTCCATAATCTCGCCATCTTTAATAATAGGATTCTTGGCAGCTCATGTAAACAGAAAAGAAATTATTCGCTACCTTTGATTCCACTATATGTATTTAAATTTGCAAAATGTTCTGCAAGCCTCAAATGTAGTACAGCATCTTCGGCAGCCCCGCCCAATTCTGTGTCTTCACTATAATCATCGCTAACGCCATGGTAATCACTGCTCAAAAATTTTGACAATAAATCTAAATCAGAAAATGAACCACCTACCATCAAAGCTGGAACCCCTTTTGAAGCTAATGCCCAGCCATCTTGACGGCGAATGAAAGCATTTGCATCAGTACTGCTTTCAATATCGCGTCCTAGACCTTTCGCTATTTTTTCAATTATAGGGTCTAAGTCTGTTGTCCCTCGCCCAATAATTGCTACTTTTGCACCTTTAGGAGCAATAGCAATTGTATCGACATTTAGGGCAATGGCTATTTTTTTTATATTTACGGGCGGATTGTCTACCATATGATAAGCGCCCAATAGTCCATCTTCCTCAGCGGTTGTGCCTACAAAATATATATCTCTATCAAATTTCTTCTTGCCCAAATGTTTAGCAACCTCAATCAATACGGACATACCACTCGCATTATCGATCGCACCATTACAAATACGATCTTTTTCGCCTTTAGGACGGCAATAGCCGAAATGATCCCAATGCCCCGTAAAAAAAACAGAACCTGCATCTGGTTTCGATCCGGGTAATTTAGCTATCACATTATAGCTATCATATTTGCGTATAGAGGTCTGGACATTCCAATTGGATATTAGCGCCAAATCTATGCCATTAAATTTACCATTCTCGGCAGATTTAAGCATTTTTTTCCAACTCATATTAGCCACTTTTGTAAGAGACTTGCCATAATCGAAACTTGCCAATCCATTAATTCTAATGCCACTATCACTAGATTGTAAAGATACAGGACGTGCAGTTAAAAACCTACTAAAGCGCCTCCAATCACTATCTTCGCTTAATATGATTATGACAGCCGCCGCACCTGCTTGCGCTAATTTATCGCTGCGTACATTTACCGATGCTGCCTCACCTTCAATAAAAGGCGGATTACCGCCCAATATAAAGACCGCTTTTCCTCTCACATTGTCAATAGCGCTACCATCATCCTTTATGCCATAGCCGCCAAATATGGTGGAGCTGGAGAATTTCTCGGCCGCGTCTTTCCCAATTAATGCTATTTCGCTGTTGCCTATTTCTCGCGTGAAGTTATTTTTATTATATGTCACAATATGCGATTGCGGTAGTCTTTTCACTAGAGGTACACTTTGATAAAAGCTACCATCTTTGGCTCCGCCGACATAACCTGCATCAAACCATTGTTTGGCCAAATAATGCACCGTTTTGATACCGCCTTTTGTGCCTGGCTCTCTCCCCTCAAATTCATCGCTGGCCAATATCTTAATGTGCGTGCGCAAATCATCTTCACTAATTTCTTGCGCTTTAGATGGAATAGCAAATGAACTTGCCATCAAAAACAAGCTGTAGATAAATGTGTAGAAATTGTTACGCACTTTATGTTCCCCAAATTTATTAATATAGCAAAGCTTACAAAATGATTCATTATAAAGCCATCTACTTATCAACAAACATACGATAATTGCGCACCAATAACTAGGTTTCCATTCCTATGTGATAGAATTAATAGCCAAATTTGCTATTACAATATTTATGCTTGGCTTTTTATTTTTAAAAGCTAATTTGTTAAATGAGGAGAAAATTCATATGGGCGGCTTTTTATTCGTAACATTTTTATCAGTAATATTGGTTTTAATATATTTAATGGCCAGTATTAAAATCGTACGACAAGGTTTTCATTACACCATAGAATATTTTGGCCGCTATCACATGACAGCAAAACCAGGGTTTAACTTTTTCCCTGCCTTTTTTTATCGCGTTGGCCGCAAAGTCAATATGATGGAGCAAGTATTAGATATACCAGGTCAAGAAATTATCACCAAGGACAATGCAATGATTGCAACGGATGGTGTTGTTTTCTTCCAAGTCCTTGATGCTGCCAAAGCCGCCTATGAAGTGAACGACCTTTATCTGGCGATTATGAATTTGACGACAACTAATTTACGTACTGTTATGGGTTCTATGGATTTGGATGAAACACTGTCCAAACGCGATGAAATCAATGGTCGACTGCTTGTTACGGTTGATGATGCTACTACGCCTTGGGGTGTAAAAATTACGCGCGTTGAGATTAAAGATATTCGTCCTCCTCAAGATATTTCTAATGCAATGGCAAGGCAAATGAAAGCGGAACGGGAAAAACGCGCCAACATATTAGAAGCTGAGGGGTTCCGTGAAGCCGCGATCCTTAAAGCGCAAGGCGAGAAAGAATCGCAGATTTTGGATGCTGAAGGTCGCCGTGAAGCCGCTTATCGTGATGCTGAGGCGCGTGAGCGCGAAGCCGAGGCCGAGGCGAAAGCGACAACATTTGTCTCCGAAGCTATTGCTAAAGGTGACAAGCAAGCGATAAACTATTTCGTTGCGCAAAAATATACCGAAGCCATTGAAAAATTTGCAACATCACCCAATGCTAAAACCATATTATTCCCTGTTGAAGCAACCAATTTGATTGGCTCTTTAGGGGGTATTGGTGAGCTTACCAGGGATATATTAGCACCTGATAATGTTACGCAGCGTACAAGCGTTCCAAGGAGTAAGTCTTAAATCATGGATATATTCGATCAATTAGCAGAGATGCCGCATGCTTATATTTGGCTCATCTTTGCTGCAATATTAGGTATTGGCGAAATTATAATTCCAGGCGTATTTTTGATATGGATAGCTGCAGCAGCTGCAATTACGGGTATCCTTACTTTTGCAATAGGTCTATTGCCTGCTCTGCAATTTGGAATTTTTGCTGTCTTAAGCATTGCCGCAGTCTTTCTTGGCCGTAAGTGGTATTTAGAGCGCGGTGCCAGCGTTGAAGATCCGCTACTCAATGATCGCTCGGCCCGAATGATTGGTCAATCTGTAATTGTCACACAAGATGTTAATGCGCATGAGGGGCGCGCAAGAGTTGGTGACAGCGAATGGCCAGCACGCGGGAATTCTATCAAAAAAGGTAAAAGCGCAACAATAGTGGATGTGAAAGATGGCATCATTCATATCGAGGTGATTTAACCGCTATTTCAATAAAAATTATATATTCAGCACAAAAAGGAGCCTGTAAAACACAGGCTCTCAATTTCCTCTCATGATTTTATCAATCTTTGCTGAAAAAACCTTTTGCCATATCCGCAATATCATTAAGTGGGTTTCCATCACCATCGCGGTCTAACATACCGCCTAATTTGCCCATAAGACCTTCATCACCATTGACCATTTCTGTCAAGCTGTCGAGGGAAATGCCTTTTTCTTCAGCAACTTCTTTTAGGGCTTCCATTTTGTCACCATCACCACTTAATTTTTCACCAAGCGAACCAACAATATCCTTAGCTTGATCAGGATCAACCCCCAATTTCTCTGCAATACCATCAACATTGTTTAATAATCCGTCTAACATGCCCATATTTATTCTCCTATATTTTGCTGTGATTCACTGGCTTTATATAATCAATATCACTAAAAATCGCCGACGAACAATGAAACTATGTAAAATAAACTATACGGCTATAAATTAATTATGATATGACTTAATCTTATCAAGCTTAGAAACAATCTTGTAACAGCAATCGAACAGTTCTAAGATCAACTTATGACAGCCACAATCGCATTAGTAGATGATGACCGCAATATATTGACATCTTTGTCGATCGCTTTGCAAGCAGAAGGATTTACCACTCGTATATATTCCGATAGCGAGGTTGCCCTTGATGCGCTGATTAACTCTCCTCCAGAGTTAGCAATTTTCGATATTAAAATGCCCAAAATGGACGGGATAGAATTATTACGTCGATTACGAGAAAAAAGTACTATTCCTGTAATATTTTTAACATCTAAAGATGATGAGTTGGATGAAGCGCTTGGTCTTGCTATGGGGGCAGATGATTACATCGCAAAACCATTTTCAAACCGGCTATTGTTAGCCCGCATTAAAGCTATATTGCGAAGATCTCAATATGATGCAGATAATAATGTTACGCTAAATAATGATGAAATGGAAATCATTGTTCGCGGTGATTTAGAGATGGATCCAGCCCGGCACCATGTAAAATGGAAACAAAAAAGCGTTACGCTTACTGTTACCGAATTTATCATATTAGAGTTATTGGCTGCACGTCCTGGTGTCATTAGAACCCGAAGTCAACTCATGGATGCGGCTTATGAAGATGATATTTATGTTGATGACCGCACCATTGACAGCCATATTAAAAGATTGCGCAAAAAGTTTAAAGAGAGGGACCCAGAATTTGCTGCTATCGATACATTATATGGTGCAGGCTATCGTTTTTCAACCGAATGAAACTTATTGAGCAAAAAATTAATACCAACCTTACTTTACGTTGGAGCAAACGATTTTCGCTAACAACACGCATATTAGCCGTTAATATATTTGCTCTGGCTCTTATGGTATTTGGACTATTTGCACTCGACAGCTTTCGTACAGGCCTTTTTGAGGAACGCTTGAAAACGTCTCGCATTAAAATGGATGCCATCGCCAAAATAATTACCGAGACGCCAGTTGACAAAAGAGCCGAATATTTGGTGCGAATCGGTAAAAAGAATGATTCAAGATTACGTCTATACAATGACAAAGGTGTTAAGGTGATCGATAATTTCTTAATCGCTGAACCAACATATATTCTGCGCAATCCTGATAATGAGCCTGTAGAGAAAATAGTCGCACGCTATTTAGATTATGTGTTCAATTTCTTAGTATTAGCCCCAAAATTACAATCCTTTGAAGAACCGAACAATGATATATTATCTTCGTGGGATAATATCGAATTGGTCTCTGCCAATAATCCCTATTCAGAAGTGCGCAATGCAAGGGATCTCTCACCTGTAATTATTACTATAGCCAAAACTATGGACAGTAATTTCACACTGATCGAAACTATTAACGCGCATGATTTGCGAATTAAAATACGTGCCGAAAGAGCCAGAATATTCATATTTTTTCTAATTGTTTTGACTATATCTATACTATTATCTCTATTTTTAGCACGTACAATTGTAAGGCCTATCAGACACTTAGCAACATCAGCAGTCAAAGTAAGAATGGGGCGTTCGCCGCATGTTACTATTCCAAGATTACCAGAACGAAGCGATGAAATTGGCATGTTAGCTCGTGCTTTGTCCGATATGAGCATGGCACTGCGTAATCGAATAGAACTTACCCAATCCTTTGCCGATGATGTTGCACATGAGATTAAAAACCCACTCGCCTCGCTGCGTTCTGCGCTTGATGGTCTTGAAAACATAAAAGACCCTAACCTTACAGTGCAATTGCTGAACATTGCCAAAGACGATGTGCGCCGTATGGACAGGCTTATCACAGATATAGCAGAAGCTGGCCGTGTGGACTCTCAAATTGCCAAAGCACAGTTTGAAAATATCAATATTATTAACCTTATCAACAACATAATAATACATCGCAAGCAGCGTGATGATGGTCAAAAAATATTATTTGAATATGATCAAAGCCTATCGCTCACTATTATGGCTGAAAAGACACGGGTCGAGCGCGTTTTTGAAAATCTAATCGACAATGCACTTTCCTTTAATAAAGCCAATAAACCCATTAAAATAGACATAGAAACAATGGATAATATCATTGTCATTAGAGTCTGTGATAATGGTCCTGGCATTAAAGAAAGTGATTATGAAAAAATATTTCAACGTTTTTATTCATCGCGGCCAGACAAAGATTTTGGTAAACATAGCGGCTTAGGATTGGCCATCTCACGCACCATTATAGAAGCGCATGATGGCGTCATAAGAGCAATAAAGCGCCCTGATAATATTCAAGGCGCATGCTTTGAAATTCAGTTACCAGCAGTAGAAAGCCATGAATAAAGCGCAATCTCTTAGTGGCACAGCAGTTGCCATTGGAGATAATGGAGTCTTAATAATTGGGGCATCAGGGTCGGGTAAATCTGACATAGCATTGCGGTTAATCGATCGCGGAGCGCAATTAATTGCGGATGATCTTATTACTATAACAGGCGAGAAGGATAATCCCATATTGAGGCAAACTGCGCATCATATTGATGCAATAGAGATTAGGGGCGTTGGTATAATTCCAATGCAATGTGTCAATAATATATCGCTCAAGCTTATCGTACAGTTAAATGATAATTATGAACGTAATCCTAGCCCTTTGCCCCTAATAAGCTATGACTCATATACTATCCCATGCATTAAAATATTTCCATTTGAAATATCCGCTCCAATTAAAATAGAACAAGCTATAATTAATTTTAAGCACTTAATAAATAGTGTTAATGCTCATTAATATATATTTTTCATAGGATATATCGGGATAATCCCTATATTATTAATTATGACACAGAGCGATTCCAATAATGAAGATAATATTCAAACCATATTATTGGTCTCTGGCTTATCAGGTGCTGGCAAATCTACAGCTTTAAAAACGTTAGAAGATATTGGCTGGGAGGCCGTTGATAATTTTCCAATTCGTCTCATTGGTGCCTTGATAGACACTCCATCAACAATCCATGAGACAAATGCCCCTCTAGCCTTGGGGTTTGATAGTCGTACACGCGGCATAGAAGCCAATACGTTCATCAACCAAATCAAAAAGTTAGAGCAAGATAGAAAATTAAAGATTATCACATTATTCCTCGACTGTAATGGCAATGAATTAGAACGTCGATATACAGAATCCAGGCGCAGACATCCATTAAGCCATGATCGACCTGCTCATGATGGTATAGCTCAAGAAAGGCAATTATTAGAACCTTATCGCCGTTGGGCAGAAAATATAATCGATACGAGCAAAATGTCGGTTAATGATTTGCAACAAGAAATCAGGCAAAAATTTGCTCTGGATAGTGCTCCTAGAATGGCAATCACACTTACTAGTTTTGGATTTTCGAGAGGTGTTCCCAATAATGTTGATCTAATATTTGACATGCGTTTTCTGCGCAATCCACATTGGGACGATAATTTAAGACCAAAAACTGGCCTCAATCAAGATGTTGCAGACTATATACGTCAGGATAGTGAATATGAAGCGACACTAGAAAAAATACTTGATTTATTATTGCACATATTACCGCTCTATGAAAAACAGAGCAAAGCTTATGTAAATATTGCATTTGGGTGTACTGGTGGGCGTCATCGCTCGGTCCATATAACGGAAACATTCGGGAAACTATTGCAAAAATCAGGGTTTTCTTCCAATATATTACACAGAAATTTATCATCTCGCATAATTGAGTCTTTAGAGGGTTTTCCCGATAATATTTAATTTATTCAAGGTGTTTATCGCATATTTTGAAGCATAAGGTGGCCTAAATTGACAATGATAGGAATGGTAATCGTTACCCATGGGAGTTTAGCGAAAGAATTTTTGATCGCATTGGAGCATGTTGTTGGTCCACAAAAATCCATTGCAACTATCTGTATTGGTCCGCACGATGATATGGAGAAACAGCGTGTCAATATTAAAACAGCGATCAAAGATGTTGATTCTGGATCGGGCGTTATAATTTTAACCGATCTCTTCGGAGGTACACCTTCGAATCTTTCTATTTCTCTACTAAATAGCGGTACAGTGGAAGTTATTGCAGGCGTAAATCTTCCTATGTTGATCCGCCTAGAAAGTGCGCGAAAATCCATGAATATCGCAGAAGCCATTATAGTCGCCAAGGATGCTGGGCGTAAATATATCAATGTTGCTTCTGAATTATTAGCGGAGAGCGAATGAACGACAGTCCAAATAATGCTGATAATAAACTCAGCATTCACAAAAATATCATGATTGTGAACAATAAAGGGCTGCATGCAAGAGCAAGTTCCAAATTTGTCGCTTTGGTTAATAAACTACCCAAAGACCTTTCCATATTTGTGACCAAAAATGACCAAAAAGCGGTTGGCAATTCCATTATGGGCCTGATGATGTTGGGTGCTGCCAAAGGCAATAGCATTGATGTTATTATAGAGTATGATCCCATTGATAAAGACCATGCCGAGCATGCATTGAAACGCCTTGAAGGTTTGCTGCTTGATGGCTTTGGTGAAGATTAATATGCGCCGAGAGATAACAGGTTTTTCCAATCCGCTCATCAAAAGAGTCAGATCTTTGCGGGAGAAAAAGCATCGTAAACGAGAATATAAATTTATCGCGGAAGGTCTACGTATATTAACCGAAGCCCGAGAGGCTGGTTACATTCCTGAGATGATTTTTTTAGATCAAAACCAAAAAGAGCATCCCCTCGCCACGATATTGTGCGATACAGTAGAAAGTAATGGCGGCGATATTATCGAGACAAACCGCGAGATAATTGCAAAAATTACCGGCAAAGATAATGCGCAAATGGCTGTTGGTATATTCGCGGACATAGATATTTCACTAAACAATATTAATCGTAATGATGCCGATATTTGGATGGCGGTTCAAGATATGCGCGATCCTGGTAATCTGGGCACCATGATGCGCACATGCGATGCCGTTGGTGGAGGCGGATTATTTTTAATCGATGATTGTACCGACCCTTTTTCTGTTGAAACCATTCGCGCCTCAATGGGTGCTATTTTTACGCAAAAGATTGTCAAATGCTCTTGGGATGAATTTATCGCATGGAAGCAATCTGGGCCTGGACAATTAATTGGCACGAGCCTCAAGAGTGATAATGATTATCAAGCCATATCCTATCAAACACCAGCCTTTGTTTTGACGGGAAACGAGGCACAAGGATTACCGCTCGATTATGAACAATGCTGCGATATATTGGTGAAAATGCCGATGAAGGGCAAAGCCGACAGTCTGAACGCCGCTATATCAAGCGCCGTCATGAGCTATGAAGTGCTTAACCAAATCCGTAAACGCTATTAAGCCTTACTATTATCCTCGATTTGCTCACGTTCTGTATCCGATGCATAGCGCGGTAAAGCCTCAATCGGCGCTATATCACCAATTTCCTTTTTGCCTGTCTCAACATTGAGTTCAGCAAATTTACGACCTGTTGACATGACATTGCGCTCAAAACTACCGACAAATTTATTATAATTATTAACCGCAGAGTTTAGCCCATTGCCCACTAATTTTAAATGCCCCGCAGCAACGGCAATACGGTCATACATTTCTTTACCCAGCGCTCCAATATGCTTTGCTTCGCGTGCTAGTCCCTCTTGTCGCCAAACGCTGGCGACCGTACGTGCAATCGCCACCAAATTGGTGGGCGTAGCGAGCAATATTTTCTTCTCAAAAGCAAAGTCCCAAAGCTGCGGATCATGCTCCAACGCTGCGGCTAAAAAATGCTCGCCTGGTACAAACATAATCACATAATCAGGGGTATCATCAAATTGATCCCAATAAGCTTTGCGTGAGAGACCATCGATATGGTTTTTCATTGATGTACAATGCCGCGATAATGCGGTCATTCGTGCATCATCATCATTGCTATCAAAGGCATCCTGATAATCATTGAGCGAGACTTTCGCATCAATCACCAAAGAGCTACCTCCTGGCACACGCAAAACAGCATCAGGGCGCATTCTTTGCCCTTCATCGCCTTCTACACTGACTTCAGTTACAAAATCGACATGCTCTGATAGACCGCAGCTTTCCAATACATTTTTAAGCTGCTGTTCTCCCCAACGCCCTCTCGCTTTGGGTGCATTGCGCAGACTATTAACCAATTTAGCCGCTTCCGATGACACGCGGTCTTGGCCAAGCTTCATATCACCAATCAGCCCTTTTAATTCACCATAGGCTTCATTACGCTCTTTTTCAACTTTCTCAACTTGCAATCTATATTCACTTAACTTCTCACCAACAGGGTTGAGCAATTGCTTCATCTGTTCTTGATTCTTTTCACCCGCTTGATGAAAACGCTCATTTGCTCGCTGTAAAAAGGTATTTTGCGCCTCCCCTAGCATTTTTTGTCCTATATTTTCAAATTGCAGTGTTAATGCTTCTTTTGCTTCTTTGAGCGAAGATAGTTGCTGTTCAAAGGATTTCTGACGCTCATCGCTACTGGCCTCTAATCGCGCCAATTGATCACGCGCACCGTCACGCTCTTCAGAAACGGCATCGAGCATTGATCGCAATTGAGAAACGGTTTCCTTGCCCGCAGATGCGATGCGTTGGCCAATATACCAACCGATGCCAACACCAAGCAATAATGCACAAATAACTATGGTGATTATAATATATATTTCCATACTTCCCTCATAAGAACGAAATAGGAACATAGAGTATGTGTTTAAAACGTCAAGACAGATAAGTCATCAAATATTATTTACAATCCACTATCTTCCATAGATCGTCTGCGTTTTACCTTATGATAGTTAAACATGCTCATGGGTATTAGGAAAAAATAAGCACAACCCGTTACAATTAACGTCCACCACGGCTCGGCTATCATCGCACATATATATAAACCGACCAACACAATAGCAATAAAACGCCAACTCGGTCTTATAAGGATAGATTTCCAACTAAATGTTGCAACATTAGAAACTACTAATATTGATATGATAATCATCCAAGGCGCAATCACTATGGGTGAGCGTATCCAATCATTGTCCATTTCAAGCCAATATAATATAGGAACCAACATCATTCCAGCAGCCGCAGGAGATGGAACACCCGTCAAAAAACCTGCCAATTTATGCGGTTGTGGATCGCTGTCTATTTGCGCGTTAAATCGTGCCAGACGCAGGGCCATACAAAGCGTGAAAAACAAACATATCGTCCAGCCAAATCGTTCCATATGTTGCAAAGACCAACTGTAAACCAATATCGCAGGCGTAACACCGAAACAAATTACATCAGACAGAGAATCTAATTCTGCACCAAATTTACTCTCGCCTTTTAACATCCTTGCAACGCGGCCATCCATAGCATCTAAAATACCTGCTACCACTATTGCAGCGGCGGCGGCACGCCAATTTCCTGATAATGCATACCACACACCTGAGAAACCAACGCAAAGCGCCATCGCTGTTACAGCATTGGGTAAAAAAGATCGAAGAGAAATGCCAGACATCTAAACCTGTATCTTATTTATTATCATGGAAAATACAGGAAAAATAAGGAATATTGCGGCAATATGCGTCATTGAGAAATCGCCAATAGATCTTCATCCACATTAATTTCAGCTATAATTGTCTCACCTGCGATGCAGCGTTGCCCCTTTATGACTTTAGACGCTGTCCCTTTTGGTAAATATATATCAACGCGGCTACCAAAGCGGATAAGCCCAATACGTTGCCCAACACCTACCACATCACCAGGTTTAACAAATGCTATAATTCTGCGCGCGACCAAGCCAGCAATCTGGGTAAAGCCTACGCGAAGGCCATCAGGTCGCTCTACCAAGAAATGCTGACGTTCATTGTCTTCGCTGGCTTTATCCAAATCCGCGTTCACAAATTTACCTGGAATATAAGCTACATGTTTGATTGTTCCGCGAACAGGAGTGCGGTTAATATGCACATCAAATACACTCATAAATACGGAAACACGCGTCACCAATTCATCACCCAATCCCTCTGGCCCTGATATTTCGGCGGGAGGCTGAACTTGTTGAATCAATGTTACCAATCCGTCCGCTGGGGAGATAATATAGCGGTCATCATCGGGCGTTGCCCGTTTTGGATCTCTAAAAAAAGCAAATGTCCATATAGATACACCAACCATAGGCCAAGCCAATAGGTTAGCAAAACCACCAAGGAAAAAGAGACCTGCTGTCACAGCGACTGCGATAAGGCCAAATTTGCGGCCTTCTGGATGGACAGGCGGAAAGGACCATTTGGCGAGGCCATCGCCTCTATTTGTTAATTCTTGTCTGGACATGCGCTTTATCTATAACGTGAAATGACACTACACAAGTTAATATGATAAGATTTTTGATTATATTTATGCTTCATACGATGTAAGTTCATCTGCAACAGTTGAACATTGGCAAAAATTTGCTATGGCGCATTTGTAAAAATAAATTAATTACAACATACTCCTCAAAGAAAGCGTTTTTTTATGGCGAAAATTATAGTCAAAAACCCCGTCGTTGAACTTGATGGCGATGAAATGACACGAATTATCTGGCAATGGATCAGAGAAAGACTCATTTTACCTTATCTTGATATTGACTTGAAATATTATGATTTGTCTATCGAAAAACGTGATGAGACTAATGACCAAATCACGGTTGATTCTGCCAATGCAATTCGCGAACATGGTGTCGGCGTTAAATGTGCTACAATCACACCTGATGAGGACCGCGTCGAAGAATTTGGTCTGAAAAAAATGTGGAAGTCGCCTAATGGTACCATTCGCAACATTTTGGGCGGCGTTGTTTTCCGCGAACCTATTGTTATGCAAAACGTACCGCGTTTAGTGCCTGGCTGGACCGACCCAATCGTTGTTGGCCGCCATGCTTTTGGTGATCAGTATAGAGCAACGGACTTCCGCGTTCCAGGTCCCGGTAAATTACGCCTCGTTTTTGAAGGCGAAGATGGCAACAATATTGACGAAGAAGTTTTCCAATTTCCAAGTAGCGGCGTTGCTATGGCTATGTATAATTTGGATGACAGCATCCGTGATTTTGCCCGTGCCTCCTTAAATTATGGTATCGCGCGTCAATGGCCCGTTTATCTATCTACCAAAAACACCATCATGAAAGCCTATGATGGACGTTTCAAAGATTTATTTGAAGAAATTTATCAAGCCGAATTTAAAGAAAAATTTGATAAACTCGGCATTGAATATCAACACCGTTTGATCGATGATATGGTGGCTAGCGCGTTAAAATGGTCTGGTAAGTTTATCTGGGCTTGTAAAAATTATGATGGCGACGTTCAATCTGATACAGTGGCACAAGGCTTCGGTTCGCTCGGCCTCATGACATCCGTTCTCATGAGCCCCGATGGAAAAACAGTTGAATCAGAGGCTGCTCACGGAACTGTGACCCGTCACTATCGTCAGCATCAACAAGGCAAAGCAACATCTACCAACCCCATTGCATCAATATTTGCATGGACAGGCGGCCTTAAAAATCGCGGTAAATTTGATGATACACCCGATGTTACGCGCTTTGCAGAAACATTGGAACGCGTATGCGTTGAAACCGTCGAAAATGGTCAAATGACCAAAGATTTAGCAATCTTAATTGGCCCTGAGCAACCATGGATGACCACAGAGCAGTTTTTTGAAGCCATTGTAACAAACCTAGAAACGGCTATGGGCAGCTGGGAATAGTCTCATGCGCTGCACATGAAGTGCACATTATATTCAAACATCTTACTGGATATTCAAAACACCTTCTGACATTATAATGCTAGAGGGTGTTTTTTTTATGATCTCCCCATTATTATTTTGCATGATAGTCAAAACAGATTAATATCATAATATGGCGGGTGAAATTCAAATAGATGGTATTAATAATGCACTGGTTATATTGGGTGCTGCTGGCATAATTATACCAACATTTGCGCGTTTTCGTATCACCCCTATTATTGGTTTCATATTGGTAGGAGTTTTGGTTGGCCCATTTGGGCTTGGCGCTTTATCCAATCAATATCAGTGGCTCGAATGGGTCACTATTTCCGATGCCGAAACGATCAAGCCTTTTGGCGAATATGGCATTATATTATTGCTCTTTACCATAGGTTTAGAGCTTAGCTTTAAGCGTTTATGGGCCATGCGTAAATTGGTTTTTGGTGTTGGTGCCGCCGAACTAATTGGCAGCGGCTTTATCATCGGAATGGCATTGCACATCTTTGGCGGACTCAGCCTTGCGGGCGCAATGGGCCTAGGTATAGCCCTTGCTCTATCATCGACGGCATTGGTGTTACCAATCTCTGGTACCAAATCTGCAGTGGGTAAATCAGCGCTGGCTATGCTCTTATTCGAAGATATTGCCATTGTCCCCATCATCTTTATTTTGGGCGCTCTTGCTCCTTATGCCACCAATGACACAGTGGATAATCTTATCACAATTTTGTGGCAAGGTGCCGCTGTCATCATCGCGATGCTCATTATCGGCCGCATCATATTACCGCCATTATTTGGCCAAGCCGCGCGCACCAAAAGCCCTGAATTATTTCTATCTATCAGCCTATTGGTCATCATTATTGCAAGCCTCATCACGGGCGCCGTCGGGTTATCGCCAATTGTTGGCGCCATAATCGCGGGGATGCTTATCGCAGAAACCGATTATCATGGCGAAGTCGAAGTTATGACCGCACCGTTTAAAGGCCTCGCTTTAGGTGTATTTTTAATTAGTATTGGTATGCAGATTAATATATATTTTGTGATGGATAATTTAGCATCTCTAATGGCCGCAATCATCGGTATCATCATCGTTAAATCACTGGTCACGGGAAGCCTTTTAAAATTAAGCGGTGCGCGCACAGGAACAGCCACCGAAGCAGGCGTTTTAATGTCTAGCCCATCAGAAACCACATTGATTGTTCTAGCCGCAGCCAGTGCAGCGCAAATAATCGACGAGCCTACAGCAGCATTCTGGCAAGTGGCAACAGCAATCGGCCTTACTATCACGCCCATATTGGCGCGCATTGGCCATGATATGGCGCGGCGTATAGAATTACGCGATAGCAGCGACCCTCTGGAAGAAAATAGTACTGAGAGCAAAGATCGCACCGTCATCATAGGTTTTGGACGTGTCGGCCAATTGGTGGCCGATATGCTGCACTATCATGACCAACATTACATAGCGGTGGAATCCGACATTGATGTGGTGGCTGCCGCACGCAGAGATGGCTATCCCGTCATATTTGGAGATATAACGCGCCCTGAAACGCTCGACAAATTAGAATTGGGTTATGCTAAGGCGCTCATATTGACGATGGATCAACCCATATTGGCCGAGCGGACCGTGTGCAGAGTGCGCGCATGGTTGCCCAATATAAAGATTGTTGCACGCGCCAGAGATAGCGATCATGCTGCCCGCCTCTATCAAGCAGGGGCAAGTGATGCTGTCCCGGAGACTTTAGAAAGCAGCTTGCAATTATCAGAAGCCGTGTTGGTAGATTTAGGTATTCCAACTGGACCAGTTATTGCATCTATCCATGAAAAGCGTGATTATTTCCGCAGGCGAATCATGGAAGGTGGCGATCTAACCGAAGAACCTAGGCTCAAATCTAGCTAATATTGATTAAACGATAAGGGAAATTTATGAAAACGATAAAGCAAAATATCTTAATCGGAAGCGCAATAGGTGCAGCATTATTATCCACCCAGTTGGTCAATGCTCAAAATAACGCAACGTCAAAAAGGCATATAATGATTGAATATAATGAAGCAGGTAAAACCAATGCAGATCATCTTTATCTCGAAGAAGTATTGGGAGAGAGAGCTTTAACCGAAGTGCAAGGCTGGAATGATATATCCCTAAAACGCCTCACCTCTGATCCGCGCTATGCAAAAATGGAATCCGATGCTTTGGAAATATTAAACTCCAAAGATAAAATCGCTTATGTTTCTTATCGCAATGGAGAAGCACATAATTTTTGGCAAGATGCCGAGCATGTACGCGGGATTTGGCGCAAAACAGCATTGGACAGCTATTTATCGAACAGCACTCAATGGGAGACAATATTAGACATTGATGCGCTCGCTAAGGCAGAGAATAAAAATTGGGTCTATCAAGGTAATGGCTGCCTTGCCCCTGATTATGAATTGTGTATGGTTTCACTGTCCGATGGCGGCAAGGATGCTAATGTTCAGCGCGAATATAATGCGCGCACAAAAACATGGGTAAAAGATGGATTCATCACCCCAGAAAGCAAAGGCGGTACTTCTTGGCTCGATAAAGATACGCAAATTATCGGTATAGATTTTGGCGAGGGCAGCCTAACCGAATCGGGTTATCCGATGATTGCAAAATTATGGAAGCGCGGACAAAACATTGACGAAGCAAAAGAATTCATGCGCGGTGATCCCAAAGATGTGGGTTTATTCGCAGGAGCAATGCTCAGAGCAGATAATAGCCGCGAGATTTTAGTAACGCGAGCACGAACTTTTTATGAATCGGATGTGTATTGGGTTCCGCGCGATAATTTAAAAGACGCCGTCAAAATCCCTATCCCCTCAAAATCAAACCTTGGGAACGAGTTTAAGGAGCAAATATTATTATCGCTCAACGAAGATTGGCGCGGCTATAAAAGCGGTGACTTGGTAAGCTTTTCATTCGATGATTTTATGGAAACACGCGCTATTAGAGATGTACATTTGGTTTACAGACCTGATGCAAAATCATCCTTAAACGGTTATGGTATTACCAAATCCAAAGTCTTGATGAGCATTTCGCGTGACGTTAAAAGCGCAGCTTATGCCTTTGATTGGGATGGCAGCAAATGGACGTCTAACCAACTCGACTTCCCTGCTAACGGGACAGTGTCTATTGGCGCAACCAATGACAAAGAAGATATTGCCTTCATTAACAGCGAATCTTTCTTAAAGCCTAGCACATTATGGACCTATGATAGCGGAACAGGCAAACAAGCACAAGCCAAGGCCCTGCCCGATTGGTTTGATTCCAATGCCATGAGCGCAGATCAATATTTCGCAACATCAAAAGACGGTACGAAAGTCCCCTATTTTGTTGTGCGTAAAAAAGGCCTTGAAATGGATGGAACAAACCCAACCTTGCTCTATGGTTATGGCGGATTTGAAGTATCACTAAACCCTAGCTATTCCGCCACACGCGGTAAATTATGGTTAGAAAATGGCGGTATTTATGTACTGGCGAATATTCGCGGAGGCGGTGAATATGGTCCGAAATGGCACCAAGCAGGATTAAAAACCAACCGCCAAGTCATTTATGATGATTTCATATCGGTGGCAGAGAATCTAATTGAAAAGAAATTAACCTCCCCCAAGCATTTGGGCATCGAAGGCGGATCAAATGGCGGATTATTGATGGGCGTCATGTTCACACAGCGCCCCGATTTGTTCAATGCCGTCATCTGCGCTGTACCGTTGCTCGATATGCTGCGCTATGATAAATTGCTGGCGGGCGCTAGCTGGGTCGGTGAATATGGCAGCCCCTCTATCCCAGAAGAACGCATCTTTTTAGAGAGTATCTCGCCCTATCATAATATCGATAGCAAGACCGAATATCCTGAAGTATTTTTTGTAACATCAACCAAAGATGATCGTGTGCACCCTGGACATGCGCGTAAAACAGCAAAGCGTTTTGAGGACCAAGGGCATGATTTCCTTTATTATGAGAATATTGATGGCGGCCACAGTGCGGCTGCCAACCTCAAAGAAACTGCCAAAAGACTGGCTCTGCAACATGTCTATCTGATGCAAAAATTAAAGGACGGGAAATAAACCCGTCCTTATAAATTTCTCTCGCTGATTAGAGTCAGAATTATAAGAAATATATCAGGCTGCGATTTTGGCTTTAATGGCTTCTATCGCAGCATTGGCCTGATCTAGTCCAGCAGGACCGCCGCCTTGCGCCATTTCAGGACGCCCACCGCCGCCTTTTCCGCCCATTGCTTCGGTTGCTGTTCGGACAAAATCTGGGGCTTGCAAAGTATCTAGCAAATCCGCTGTAATGGCTACCACTACCGTATTTGCACCTTCATTGGCTGCAATGATCGTTATAATGCCGCTCTCGAGCATTTTTAATTGCTCATCAGCCAAACCACGTAATGCTTTTGGCTCAACACCTTCAATGACTTGCCCTAAAAAATTTAAACCATTTATAGCTTCTACTTCGGCTTTTGGTCCTGCCCCGCCTGATAGTGCCAATTTGGTTTTGGTGTCAGCCAATTCCTTTTCTAAACGCTTTTTATCGGCCAAGAGTGATTCAACACGGCCCACGCTATCTTCTATGCCTGTTTTCAGCAGCGCAGAGATTTGTTTTAATTGTCCTTCTCGGCCCGATAAATGTTGCCGTGCTGCCTCGCCCGTAAGTGCCTCAATACGGCGGATACCGCTCGCAACGGCACCCTCAGAAATAATCGCGAATAAGGCAATATCACCAAGCGCGTTCACATGCGTGCCGCCGCACAATTCAACCGAATATACTTTCTCATCACTATGCCCCATAGAAAGAACGCGCACTTCATCGCCATATTTTTCACCAAATAATGCCAATGCACCTGCTTCTACTGCATCATCGGGAGTCATAAGACGCGTTTCTACAGCTTCATTCCCGCGGATTTGAGCATTCACTTCAGCCTCTAGCGCGGCAATTTCTTCACTACTCAATGCTTGATTGTGCGAGAAATCAAAACGTAATCTATCAGCCGCAACCATACTGCCTTTTTGCGTAACATGCGTTCCCAAATGATTGCGCAGCGCCGCGTGCAGCAAATGCGTTGCGCTATGGTTTGAGCGTAAATTATCGCGTCTATTCGTATCAATCGCCATAGATACAACGTCGCCAATCTCTATCAAACCTTGCGATATTTTGGCATGATGCGCGTGTAATTTGCCCAATGGTTTGGCGGTATTGCTGACGATTGCAGTAAACCCATCAGCGGTTTTTAATGTGCCTGTATCGCCCATTTGACCTCCAGATTCCCCATAAAAAGGCGTTTGATTGGTGATGATTATCACCTCATCCCCGCTTTGCGCACTATTAGTTTCCGCTCCATCCTTAACGATAGCAACAAGCTGCCCTTCGCCTTCATTTGCAGTATATCCGGTAAATTCGGTTGAGCCTGTACGCTCGGCAATATCGAACCAAATATCATCGGAAGCTGTAGCACCAGAGCCTTTCCATGCGGCGCGCGCGCGGTCTTTTTGCTCTTGCATGGCTGCATCAAATCCATCCTTATCAATACCAAAGCCCTTAGTGCGCAGCGCATCTTCGGTCAGATCATAGGGAAATCCATAAGTGTCATACAGTTTGAACGCAACGCTGCCATCCAAAATATCACCGCTTGCCATATTCTCTGTGGCTTCATCCAGAAGTTTAATGCCTTTATCCAGCGTTTGGCGAAAACGCGTTTCTTCTTGACGCAACGTTTCTTTAATCAAAGCTTGCGCGCGAACAAGTTCAGGAAATGCTGCACCCATTTCAGCGATCAAACTATCGACCAAACGGTGCATCAAAGGTTCTTTTGCTCCCAAGATATGAGCATGGCGCATAGCGCGGCGCATGATACGGCGCAGTACATATCCGCGTCCTTCATTGGATGGCAGCACGCCATCAGCAATCAAGAAACTGCTAGAACGCAGATGATCGGCAATGACGCGATGACTTGCCATTCGTTCACCAGCAGCCTCGGTATGGGTAAGATTTTCTGAAGCTTCGATTAAAGCACGGAAAGTATCGATATCATAATTATCATGTACGCCTTGTAGCACGGCGGCAATACGCTCTAATCCCATGCCCGTATCAATACTGGGTTTGGGAAGGTCAATCTGGCTGCCATCCTCTTGGCGGTCATATTGCATGAACACCAAATTCCAAATCTCGACATAGCGATCGCCATCTTCATCGGGGCTACCTGGAGGACCGCCTTCGATATGATCGCCATGATCATAGAAAATTTCGCTACACGGCCCGCACGGTCCCGTATCTCCCATCGACCAGAAATTGTCATCAGTCGCTATACGAATAATGCGCTCATCTGGAATCTTGGCAATTTTTTTCCATAAATCGAACGCTTCGTCGTCAGTGTGATAGACAGTGACGGTCAATCTATCGGGATCAATCCCCCATATATTAGTCAGCAATTCCCAAGAATGTTTAATTGCATCTTCTTTGAAATAATCACCAAAGGAAAAATTTCCGAGCATTTCAAAAAATGTATGATGACGCGCGGTATAGCC
>CALDZL010000058.1 GCA_937944295.1 uncultured Sphingorhabdus sp. | reverse complement strand
GGCGCAATAGAAATTCGTAAGGTTTCACCATTTCCACCAGGGAAATTGGTGAACATTGCATCGACCAGATTGGGTATCAAATATGTCAAATTATTAGACCGTGATTCTGCATTGGCCTTGCCTTCAAAAAGGCGCTCACCTGTCGCTTTATTATCAATTTTTAGATCAATATTGCTTTTATAGACGGTGAAGCTTCTAACACTGTCAAATCCACCAAAACCGTGTCCACCAAATAAATAAGGGTTATGAAACCCAAAAATGAAGCTGCTTTTGAAACCACGGCGTCCGAAACCACGGCGTCCGAAACCACGTCTGCCAAAACCGCGTCTGCCAAAACCTCTGCGACCAAATCTGCTGAAACCAAAGCGGCTGTGGAAAGAGTTAAAACCTGAGGAGCGAACAACCGTTCTTTCTTCGCCATCGTCGATTCCATAATTTAGATTTACAACTAAATCGGCATCGGTAGGACTAGCTGCTGGTACATATCCGATTTCCTGCATTTGTTCCGCAACTAGGCCTGCATAAGTAGCAAATTCAAGCCCACCTTCAAGCTCTGGATTGTTGGTTGATACAGAGAATGTTTGTCCTTGCGGTGCAGGCAGCTGCTGAAAACGCGAAACGTCGGCTTGAAATGGTGCTGCGCATGCCCCCAATGACAGCAGCATGATAGGGGCAAAGGATAATGCCAGGCGGCTGGTTATTTTTTTAGACATATCATATCTCCGAAATTTTTACGCTTACTACATAAATATTATGCTCTTTAAGCTGAACCTTGTTTGAACATAGCAAAAAAGAAAGATTTTGTTAAATCTTAAGGATGAAATTTAACAATATAATTTATTTCTTAATAACCCCAGTGCCTTATAGGAAAACTCGACAGTTTTTTGTGCCTCATTTTGAGCCTTTCTTGCTCCATTTCCTAATATAGTATCTAACATTTTTTCATCAGATTTTAGGGCTATGAATCGCTCGCGAATCGGGCTTAAAGTCGTAATCACCAGATCAATAAGTGCGGGTTTAAAAGTACCAAACCCTTGCCCTGCATATTGCGATAATATTGTTTGTGGTTCTTCATCGGCAATGGCGGCATAGATATTTATCAAATTACGCACTTCTGGGCGATTTTCTAATCCTTCCATCTCTGATGGTAAAAGTTCCGCATCTGTACGTGCTTTTTTAATTTTCTTGGAAATGTCATCATTGCTATCGCTTAAGTTGATACGGCTTAAATCAGAGGGGTCTGATTTTGACATTTTGGCAGTGCCGTCGCGCAAAGACATGACGCGAGCCGCAGGGCCGTTAATAAAAGCTTCGGGTAAGGTGAAAACATCCTGTCCAGTGTCGTGATTAAATTTGCTTGCAATTTCACGGGCAAGTTCGAGATGTTGTTTCTGATCATCACCAACGGGGACATGTGTGGCTTGGTAAATAAGCACATCAGCGGCTTGCAGTACAGGATAGCTATAAAGCCCCATGGATGCGCGCTGTTTATGCTTACCTGATTTTTCTTTAAATTGGGTCATACGGTCCAACCAACCTAATGGTGTGCTGCAAAATAACATCCAAGCCAATTCTGTATGGCCACTTACGCGGGCTTGATTGAATATTGTTGATTTATCTGGGTCAATGCCAGATGCGATAAGAGCGGCTGCCATTTCACGTGTGTTGGCTGATAATGTGGCGGGATCATTGGTTACTGTTATAGCGTGCAAGTCAGCTAAAAAGAAAAAACATTCTGCTTCTTCTTGCATTTTCACCCAATTTTTAATTGCGCCTAGATAGTTGCCCAAATGCAAATTTCCAGTCGGCTGAATGCCAGATACGACGCGCATAATCTTTTCCTTATTGTAGTGAACAGCCAAACATTAGGCTCGGCCTCTTAATATATTAATCTTGGTGCGATCAATTGCGCCTGTAAACCATGCCATTATAAAATATACAATAGCGCCAGTACCGACCAATAAGCCAATAGATAAAAATCGTTCAAAAATACTGCCGCTGTAATAATCTATGCCATAATCCCTAAAATAATATAGCATAAAACCCATGGCGATAGCAGAAATGATGATACGAATAATTCGCGTGAATAAATCGCTTTCAATGTAAAAATGACCGCGTTTTTTTAATATGAAATAGAGCAATATTGTGTTGCACCAAGCGGAAATTGCACCAGCCAATGCAAGGCCCGCAACTCCATAATCATAGATGATAATGAATATGATATTAAGGGCGATGTTTATTAGTAAAGATATGGTTGCAGTGTATACAGGGGTTTTAGTATCTTTACGCGCAAAAAAACCAGGTGTTAATATTTTCACCAATACATAGGCGGGTAAACCCAGCACCAGCATCATCACGACTGATGCTGTTTGACTAGCATCATGCGCAGTGAATCGGCCATGATTATATATGGCTGTAATCAATGGTTCAGCGGCAAAAAACAATCCAATGGCGGCTGGTGTCGTTAACAATAGACCAAGCTCGATGGCATTGCTCTGAACGCGCTGTGCGCCGGCTATATCGTCTTTGGCAATAAATCTGGATAGGGATGGTAATATCGCAATACCCAATGCGATACCAATCATGCCCAGAGGCAATTGGTTTAATCGGTCTGCTGCGGCCAAATATACAAATGACCCTGTTTCCAATTGCCCTAGAAAAAATAGATCCAAAAAGCGGCTTATTTGATAAACGCCAGCACCAAATATAGCAGGAATGATAAGCACGCCTAATTCATTAACATCGGAGGAGAGTTTTGGACGCTTGATGGTAATTTTGAAACCTGCTTTTCTGGTCCAATAATAGAGCCAGAGCAGTTGTAATAGCCCTGCTATGGTCACTGCATAAGCCAGTGCATAAGCAATATTGGTGCTGTTTTCTTCGCCATAGGCCCATAATGAATAGAGCAAAGCACTAATCATACAAATATTGAGTAAAACGGGTGCAAAAGCGGCAGCGGTAAAGCGGTTAATTGAATTGAGAATAGCGGCGAATAAAGTGGTGAGGCTGATAAGAGCTAGGTAGGGAAATGTTATCCTTGAGAGAGTTATCGACGTTGTATTAACGCGACCACCTTCACCAAAATCATCAAATATCCATAGTACGCCAGGCATGGCTATCATGATGATAGCGGAAAATAATATCAGAACAGGGACAAATATTGATAGGACTTCGATAGAAAAAAGCTCTGCGTGACGCTTGCCTTCTCTGTAATCTTGATGGCCCATTTTGCGATTGAATAAAGGAACAAAAGCAGCTGAAAATGCGCCTTCGGCAAAAAGACGGCGGAAAATGTTGGGCAGCATGAAAGCAATTTGCCAAGCATCGCCTATAGCGCTGGCGCCTAATAAGCGAACAACCAATATATCACGCACAAAACCAAATAGGCGGCTGACCAATGTCATGCCGCCTATGATTCCTGTAGATTTAAGCAGATTCATATGCGGTCTATCTGCATCAACATAAATTAAGCTTCGCCTGCTGGTTGTCCATTAGCTAATTCATCAGCTTGCGCACGTTGCTGTATGTAAAGCATATTAAAATCGATGGGATCAAGGGTTAATGGCGGGAAACCTGCATCGCGAGTTGCGTCAGAAATTACGCGGCGTGCAAATGGGAATATCAAATGCGGCGCTTCACCAAATAAAAATTCATGAGCTTGTTGTTCAGGCACATTCCTTATTCCAAATAATCCAGCATAAGAAAGTTCAACGGCATAGAGTACGCCTTGTTCAGACGTTGCTTTTGTGGTCAAAACCATTTCCACTTCATTCACTTCATCGCTGATTTTATGCACTTGAATATTGACTTGAACATCCACTTGAGGTTGATCATTCCAACTAAAACATGCTGGAGAATTTGGGTTTTCTACTGATAGGTCCTTGACATATTGCAATAACAATCCAGCGTGTGGCTGGTTGTCCTCGCCATTTGCGCTTAATTTTTCTGATTTTACAGCGCCATCATCTTCGACTTTCTTTTTGGCCATATTATATCTTCTTTTCCGTTCTAAAGTAAAATGTGATAGGTTAAATTGGTTCGGCATATAATGCAAATCGTTTGAAAATCGCCTAGCAGGGCTTTAGGTTAAGAGCAACAATTTGCTTATTATCAAATAATAACAAGATTAGATGTTTGTATTTGTCGAGAATTGCAACTATATGCAAATCATACGGGCTAAGATTTTACTGATGAATAGAATAATTTTCTGTCACAGATTTTGCAAGATTTTATCCCGTTAAACCTATATTCAACTAATAGAGTGATATAGGTCACCAATAGAAATGGTGAATGATAATTTATTAGCCAATATCCCAAGTGGGATGGCAACACGGAGGTTGTGTGACTTTTGATATTGTTTTATTAGCGATGGTAGCTGCTTTTCTTGGTTTACGCCTATATTCTGTGTTGGGTAAAAGAACGGGACATGAGCAAAAACCGATTTTGCGTCAAGGTGATGAAATATCTACCAATGAAAATGCTAACACAGATGTCGTGGATTTCATGCAGCGCACAGCAGAGAAAATAGAAGCGCAAGCTATTGAAACTGAATTGGTTGACGGTGCTGCAGAAAATTCTTTGCGCACTATCATGGCGGCGGATAGGGGCTTTAACCTTGCCCAATTTAGTGCAGGTGCAAAAGCGGCTTATGAACTTACGCTATCATCATTTTGGAGCGGTAATCGTGAAGAATTGCGCAATTTGTGCGATGCAGATGTATATGCTGATTTTGAAACGGTGATTTCGGCGCGTGAACAAGCGGGTCAGATTGTTGAGAATAAGCTTGTACGCATCGAAAAGATAAGGATTATTGAAGCAGAGTTTGAGAAACCAATTGCTCGGATTACAGTACGCTTCGATGCAGATATTGCCGCTCTTACACGTGATAAAGACGGTAATATCATTGGCGGTTCTCTCTCTGACGCAGTTGAAACGCATGATATTTGGACATTTGAGCGTGATGTTAAAAACAGTGATAGAAATTGGACATTGACAGCGACAGATGCTGCATAATGCCAATTAAACCTCTTGTTTCGCTTGGCGGATTCAGCCTATTTTTGGCATCTTGTTCGACTATAATACCCCCTAGTACTAATATTTCCATCCCAAAGACTGCAGATGAAGTTGCAGCACAGCCCATTGGTGCAATAGCACGCGAACCATTGCCCGCGCCAGAGCAACCTGGTGACGGTACTACGTCTGAGACTCTGGGCGTTGTGCGCGGACCTGACATAGGAGAACTTGGCATTAATGATGAAGATGCCAGCGCTGCATTGGCTGCATTTATAACTTCATGCCGCTCGGTAATATGGCGCAAAGATGTGAGCGGCCTAACCGAGGGCGCGGATTGGCGAGAGCCTTGCGATGCGGCTAAGACATGGGACGATGATGCAGTAACATTTTTTGCGACATATATGGTTGCTATCCAAGTGGGCGATGGCCGATCTTTTGTAACAGGTTATTTTGAGCCTGAGATAGAGGGGTCGAGAGATAAGATCGCTGGATTTGATGTTCCTGTATATGCGAAACCCGACGATTTGCTCACTATTCCATCCGAAGATTTAACGTCAGAAGATTTAGAGCGTTTTAATGTGGAATCAGTAAGTTCTAAAACAATTAGAGGCAAGCGTTTTGACGAAGAGGGTTATACGCTTTATGAGGACCGTGCCGCAATTGAAAATGGTTCGCTCGAAGGGCGTGGTCTTGAAATAGCATGGGCCAAAGATCCTATAGATTTCTTTTTTCTACAAATCCAAGGTTCCGGACGCTTACGCGCGCCCGATGGCAGTATCATGAGGATCGGGTATGCCAGTCAAAACGGCCATGATTATACGGGTATTGGCCGTTTGATGAAAGAACGTGGTTTGCTTGGCCCTGGGGAATCCTCTTTGCAAGGTATCACGGCTTGGCTCAGGCGGAACCCTGAGGAAGGGCGTAAAATCATGCAAGAAAATAAAAGCTATGTTTTCTTTCAAGAATTAACAGGTGCAGGCCCACTCGGCGCGCTGGGACTTCCTGTTGTAGCGGAAAGCAGCGTTGCGGCTGATCCGAAATATACGCCGCTGGGTGCTCCTGTTTGGATATCGATGGATCGTGCGGAACCCAATGGTATGTGGATAGCACAGGATACAGGCGGCGCTATTAAAGGGGCTAATCGTTTTGATAGTTTCTGGGGGGCTGGTGAGCGTGCAAAGGCTATCTCAGGCGGGATGGCAGCGCGTGGTAGCGCCTTATTATTCCTGCCCAGAGCCTCTGTTGAGCGTCTTGGACTGTGATAGATGGATCATGGCACGCGACCTAGGAGATGATGAAAAAGAGCTATGGCGCAAAGTTGTCGAGAGCATTACGCCCATCTCAAGCAGTAAGATAAAACATAATGTAGCGCGCATAAAAGCCTCTACTGCGCCTATTAAACGGAATATTGAATATCTTGATAATGCACGTGTTCAAAAAACTCTCCACCCAACACGTGATGATTTAGCGGATGCGCTAAATAAACCCATTAAAGCTAAGTCTTCGCCGAAACGATCATATAGACTAACCAATCAAAATGCGCTTAATATCAGTCAAAAAGCGGGACATAATGGATTGGATGGGCATTGGGAAAAGCGCCTGAATAAGGGTATGGTTATTCCAGATATTAGCATTGATTTGCATGGCGCTGGATTACAGAGCGCTTATAATCGTCTGGATAGAGCATTGGAACAAGCAAGGCTACAAAAACTGCGCGTGATATTGCTGGTTACTGGACGCCAACATCATTATGATCGGGCAAGTGGACAGGGACGCGGCGGTATAAGAGCGGTCATGCGAGATTGGCTCTCTGCATCGCGGCATAGTGATTATATAGCAAGTGTGCGTAGCGCTCATCCACGCCATGGCGGCGCTGGGGCTCTCTATATTATATTGCGTAAATAGGGTAATTAGCGTGATAGGACAGCACTGGCGATTTTAGCATAAATGGCCGCCAATCTATCCAAATCTTCTACCTCTGCTGCTTCATCCAACTTATGCATGGTCGCATTGCGTAAACCAAATTCTACCACAGGGCAGAGGTTCGATAAAAACCGTGCGTCACTCGTTCCCCCACTGGTTGATAATTCTGTTTCAATTCCAATGGTCTCTTTAATGGCCTTGCTGATTATATCGGAAAACTCCCCAGGTGGCGTCAGAAATGGTTCTCCTGAAATGCGCGCATCCACTGTACCACCATGCTGAATAGAAATAGCGCTTATTTGATCAACCAACTGTTGACCGCTATGCTTATCGTTGAACCGAATTGAGAGCCTTGCCTGTGCTTGTGCTGGAATGACATTATGTGCGGGATTACCAACGGTAAGATCGGTAAATTCAATATTACTGGGTTGGAACCAGTCGGTTCCTTCATCCAAGATTACCGAATCGACCTCATGCATGATCGCGGTTAATTTGGTGATCGGGTTATCAGCCAAATGCGGATAGGCAACATGGCCCTGCATTCCATCGACTGTAATCCACATATTGACACTGCCACGGCGGCCTATTTTTATCATATCGCCTAATGTATGGACCGAAGTCGGCTCTCCGACCAAGCAAGTATCAGGGACAATATTATGTTCTTTCATATAGCGCATAATAGATTTGGTACCATAGGTAGCGGGTCCTTCTTCATCACCAGTGATTATCATGCTGATTATGCCTGTATCTGATGAGATCGTATCTAATGCCGCAATAAAGGATGCTATGCTGCCCTTCATGTCCACAGCTCCGCGCCCATATAATAATCCGTCACGGATTTCAGGAACAAAAGGATCACTGCTCCAGCCATCGCCTGGCGGCACAACATCAACATGCCCTGCATAGGCAAAGTGCGGACCGCGTGTTCCGCGTATAGCGAATAAATTTTCTACTGGGCCATCAGGGGCTTCTCCCTCGACAAAGCGATGCACATTAAAACCAAGTGGTTTTAGGATATTTTCTAAACTATCAAAAACTTGCCCTGTTGCCGGGGTTACGCTTGGGCATTCTATAAGCTTTTTGGCGACTTCACAGGCACGACTCATTCGGCTTCCAGAGATTCTATTTTTACATCCAGATCAATCATGCGCGAAGACAATACCTCATTGCCTTTATTATATAATTCAGGAGCATCTCTACCCGCACCAATTTCTTTAAGTTTGGCATCGCGTTCATGCAATAATTCTTCTATCTCATCGCTGTAAAGTCGAACCATTGCAGTAATTAATTTATTGACTAGCTTATCTTCTGCTGTGTCATTTACATTATAGAGAGGCATATGGTTGGTCATTGTTTTGGCAGGATACATCCACTCATCGGTAACCCAGCGGTTGGTCGTAAACCATTCACGTGGGATACCATTTTTGTCTATAGATAATGCTATTAAATGGGTAACGCGTGCCTTTTTCTTATTTCTATAATGGACAGGTTTAGCAATGGTGCGCGATGCTTTTTTTATTTGAGATTTGTCGAGGAATAGGTGAAAATGCCCATGTTCATCAGGACTGCGCGATCCAGGTTTATGGACATGATAATACCATCTTGCTTTACAGCTTTTGCTGCGGGCATCTAATTTTGGATAATGTTCCCACCATTTGATATCATCTTCTGGTAATACACGTTGCATAAGAGGCTTGCCCTCTTGTGCCATGGCCACGATTGTTTCAATTACAGTTTCAGCCGCTGCCAATTGTGCTGTACATTTATCTGCAGACATTCGTATTACTCCAAATTAAATCTGTTCATTATCTATTATGGTGATAGCTGTTGCAAAAATACAGGGTTTATTCGCTATTTTGTATAAATAATTGATCAGGTAAATTTTGATATTTTTAAACAATATCACGGAGCTCACACTGCGGTATACCCAATATTGTAGGCAAAAAAAAGACGACACCACAAGGTGCCGTCTTCTTAATATTGTATAGCTATGCTTTAGCTAGCTGCACATGCTGCCCCGCACGCTGCACACGCCGCGCCGCAAGCTGCACCACATGCTGCGCCGCAAGCTGCTCCACATGCCGCACAAGATACTGCGCAAGCTGCACAAGCTGCTGCACAGCCAACTGCACATGCGCCACAAGCTGCTGCACAACCAACTGCACATGCGCCGCATGCCGCTGCACAACCAACTGCACAAGCCGCACAACCTGCTGAACAAGCTGCACCACATGCTGCACATTGAACAGCACAAGCTGCGTCCGAAGCTGTTTCTGATGAACAAGCGCTTGTTGCGATTGCAAGACCGCCAGCTACTGCTAGCATAGATGCAAGTTTAGTTTTTCTCATTTTTGATCCTTTCCTTCCTAATCGATCACCATTCATTGTAACGATCGATCAGGCTTTATTTCCCTGTACAATCTAAAAATCATGGCCGCCAACTATCATGTGTAATGATGCTGACGAAAGATTTGGCTACAACACCTTTTGACCATAGTATAGATAAAATTTGTAGGAATTTTTGTTGAATATATACAAGCAATTGATTAACAACAATTTTTTTTTAAGGTAAATGATGTAAAATAGCTCAAAGTTATAATAATCATTAATAAATAATCACATTTTATGGTGAATCATGCACTGTTTAACGCTGATTCATGCCTGTCATTAATTGTGATTCTGTTTCCTTTATGGGAATATCTATTGAATTTATAAGCTTAGGGTTGCTGTTACGCAAATATATTAAGTTTCAATCTCGAACCGTTTTAAAACCCATTTTTCTCTTTGAGCAGCTGTAACCCATTCTTCAATCCAGCTATGTTGTATGATCGCATCACTATAGGCTGCCGCAAAACCAGGCAGTGTAAAACCATAAGTATGAAAACGGCTTACGATAGGCGCATACATAATATCGGCAGCACTAAATGTACCAAATAGATAAGGCCCATTACCGCCAAAGCGTGACCTAGCTTCTGCCCATAGGCTAATGATACGCAATGCATCTTGTTTGCAAGCTTCATCAGGTTTGAAATCTACATGTGATGGGCCTATATTCATGGGACATTGGGCACGCAATGATTGAAAGCCACTATGCATCTCTGCGCAAAGGCTGCGTGCCATTGCATTTGCGACAGGGTCTTTCGGCCAAAAACGCTCATGACCTACTTTATCGGCAAGCCAATCGATGATGGCGAGTGAATCCCAAACAACTGTTTCGCCATCCCAGAGCGTTGGGACCTTGCCAGCAGAAGGGATGAGATCACTCTGGACTTTGCGAACTTCCCAATCTTTGTCATGTAGCGATACGACCTCTTCCGTAAAGCTCAGCCCCGATTGCTTACAAGCGAGCCAGCCTCTTAAAGACCAGCTTGAATATTTTTTATTGCCTATAATTAATTTCATTCAAACCTCTATGGTTAATATTCTATGACACTATCCAATATAATTTCTTGCAGTTCAACTATGCCCATTTTTTTCTCTGCGGATGTAATTGAAATTTCAGGATAGGCTGCGGGATGTTTGGATAGAGCGCGTAAAGTTTGTGCTTTCACTTTTTCTAACTCGCTATTTTTAATCTTATCAACCTTAGTGAGGATGATGCGATAGCTTACCGCTGCTTCATCAAGCATTTTCATAATATCATGATCGACGTCTTTAATACCGCGCCTGCTGTCTATTAAAACAAATGTACGTTTTAAAACCTGACGTCCGCGCAAATAATCATTGATAAGATAGCGCCATTTTTTGACCGTTTGCACAGGCGCTTTCGCATAGCCATAGCCTGGCATATCGACGATACGAAAAAGCAATGGGTCGCCAACATCAAAAAAGTTTAACTCCTGCGTGCGCCCAGGCGTATTGGATGCACGGGCCAGACCATTGCGTTTGGTTATGGCATTGATAAGCGATGATTTGCCGACATTAGAACGACCCGCAAAGGCTATTTCAACCACGTCCGGATCGGGCAGAAATTCTAATTTTGGCGCGGAACGCAAGAACGCAATCGGGCCAGAGAATATCCGATTTACTCGCACTGCGTTGTTTTCTTCTATCACGATCTTTATGATTCTGCCGCTTTTTTGGCGGCTTTTTCAGCCGCCTTTTCAGCCGCTTCCTTGGCCATTTGCGCTTTTATCTCTGGATAACGCGAATAGAGCCATTTTTGCTGTGCAATTGTAAGGAGGTTTGATACCACCCAATAAAGCTGCAAGCCTGCGGCAAATGGTGCCATGATGAACATTAAAAACCATGGCATGAGTCCAAATATTTGTTTTTGAATTTCATCGGTTGGTTGCGGGTTTAGGCGCAGCATTGCCCACATTGATACACCCAGTAAAATTGGCAATATACCAATGGCGATAAAGGGTGGCGGCGTGAACGGTATTAACCCGAATAGGTTGATGGGCGTTAGAGGGTCAGGGACCGAGAGGTCTTTAATCCATAATATGAATGGCTGATGGCGCATTTCAATCGATAGTAGCAGCAATTTATAAAGTGCAAAGAAAATCGGGATTTGGATGAGCATAGGCAAGCAACCCGCTAATGGATTGGCTTTTTCGTCTTTGTAAAGCTTCATAATCTCTTGTTGTTGCTTTTGCTTATCGTCCTTAAACTTATCTTGAATTTTCTTCATTTTAGGCTGTAAAGTGCGCATCACAGCCATGGATTTAAACTGTTTCTGGGCGATAGGGAACATAAGGCCGCGTACCACAATGGTAAGGCCAATGATGGCAAAACCAAAATTATCAAACCATCCAAAAAAAGTATTCAATATTAGGAAAAAGAATTTTTCGATAACGCGAAACCATCCCCAATCAATAGCGAGATCAAACTTTGGTACGCCATATTCATCGGTATATTTATCTAATATTACGACTTCTTTTGCACCAGCAAACAGACGGCTATTATGCGATATGCTTGCGCCAGCTGCGACTTGGTCCTGAGTTTCGCGTACCATGATAGTTTGATAATTGCCATCGGGTGCGGTGAATTTGGCCTTGATAGCAGCGGATTGATCGGGGATGAGAGCACCGAGCCAATATTTGTCGGTAAAACCCAACCATCCTCCTTTTGAAGCAAAATCAACGCCACCAGTGGCTTCTTCTACATCATCATATCCCCAATCATAATCAGCAACGTCATTAAATACGCCCATTGGACCAACATGGACATTCCAAAAGCCTTGGTCTTCGGGGGCGGTTGCGCGGTTTAATAATCCAAACGGAGCAATCTCAACATCTTGAGTCGCTGTATTTTGCGATGCTGTCAGTGCTATATTTTCATCATTTGTAGCATCTTCTGATATATCCGCAGCGTTTTGGGTCGCTATTTGACCACTGCTGTTGGTGAATTTTTGCGTGACATTGATCATATAATTGTCATCAATAGAAAATAATATTTCAAATTTCTGACCTTGAGGATTAGTCCAATCCAATGTGATAGGGCTTTTCGGTGATAATATAGGCGCCGAGGGCGTCCAGACTGTTTTCGTATCGGGCAGTTGCGCGCCTTTACCAACCCATCCAAAACTCGCATAATAAGCATCTTTGGTTCCTATTGGTGCGAATAGGCGGACCTTAGGTGAATCATCAGCCAATTCTGTACGGTGCGCAAGCAGCAATATATCATCAATTTTGGCACCCTCAAGATTGATCGAACCTGATAATTTGGGCGTTTCGATCTTAACGCGGGCATTGGTTTTGAGGGCTTGCGCTACTGTTAATATTTTCTTTGGAGCTGCATTGGCACTTAGGGTACTAATATCAGATGAATTGCCTGTGCTTGCACCAGTTTTATCAGCTTTTTGTGCAGCTATTTGTTCGACCGTAGGCTCGGGCTGCGGATAAAAATAATTTATTACATAGGGCCATCCGAATAATACCAAACCCGTCAGCAGGATGGCCAATATCAAATTACGGCGATCTTCCACGTTAAAATTCCCTGTTATTTATCTTCATTAGTATTGCCAGGTACAGGATCATATCCGCATCCGCCCCATGGATGACAGCGCAATAGCCGTTTAATGCCCAACCATCCACCTTTAATTGCGCCAAATGTTTGAACGGCCTCTATCATATAGTTGGAACAGCTAGGGCTATAGCGGCAAGAAGGCGGTAAAATACGCGATGGCCCCCATTGCCATAATTTTGCAATCCAAATCATGGCCTGTCCTATCATCTATTTTTTTCTTCACTGTTGGTTGGTGGCTTGGTTAGAGCAATCGCTTTAAACTGTCTGTTTGCGATTTTGCTCAGCGCTGCTCTCATATCTTCGCGCATCAATGCATATTCACGGTCTATTCCGCCAATCCTTCCTATTAAGATATGATCAGCGCCTGCTTTGCCGCCATCTGCCAGAAATTCGCGTGCCAGCGAACGAAGACGCCTTTTCATGCTATTACGCACTACTGCATTACCAATTTTTTTGGTCACTGTGATGCCTAAACGCAGCGAATCATCCCCATCTTTGCGATCATGGACCAATAAAACAAAGCCCTTGGACGCGAATCGGTGACCTTTATTAGCAGCCAGAAAATCTGACCTATTTTGAATCATATTATAGGGTTTGAACTTTATACCCATAGCGCATTACCATCACGCACCATCAGGACCAATGAATCAGAACTATGGGCTATATTATCCGTGATATGTTTAGGCAGACAGGCTGTGACGACCACGTCCACGGCGCGCATTCAGGATTTTACGGCCATTGGCAGTAGCCATACGATGGCGGAATCCGTGGCGACGCTTGCGTACAAGGTTGCTTGGCTGAAAGGTCCGCTTCATGACTATAATCCTTAAAAAATAATGTGTCGTAAAAATAAATCTGCACGTTAATATATTGCGTGCAGTATTATTTTCGTTCAATTATGACGGAAGCGTTGATAAGTCAAGGGTAGAAAGGTGCTAACAATCTACAATATATACACTCATACTAAATCACATTGAATTAAACTGATGCTAAGCGGATTTGAGAGCTTCTATTGCCTCACTAGGCTCTAATCGCAGACGATAATCGCGATTTACATCGGCTAGGATTATTTTCCCGCCCTTCGCGACCACGAATGTAGCAGGGATAGGCAATGTCCAACCACTCTTATCGTTTAAGGCGGCTAAATCCATACCGAAACTATTATATACTGTTTGTAATTTTTTGGGCAATTCAAACATTAGCCCTATCTGTTTTGCAAAATTATTAGCTGTATCGGTGAGCACAGGAAAGGAGAGTTGGTTCTTCTCAATCGTGCTGAGCGAATTGTCGGGTTTTTCTGGTGTGACGGCTGCTAATGTGGTGCCCAGAGCTGTTATGTCATTCAGCAAATTTTGATAGGCCTTTAGCTCTAGATTACAATAAGGACACCAACCACCTCGGTAAAATGTAATGATAGCAGGGCTATGCGCATATAATGTACCAGAAGAAGTGCTATTACCCATAGTATCGGTCAATTTCACATCAGGCATCATATCGCCAGCTTTTAGGGCATTATCGCCAACACCTTGTGCATCTAATTCCGCCGCCGCTTCCATCATGATGCTTAATGCTTCTGGTGGTATGCGTTTAACCCCTTGAGCAGAGGTTTCAGCGAGAATTTCTTTTAATGATGACATTTCATGCTCCTAAATCGCTAGGGGGGTAAGTTTTATCAAAATGTGCATGATTAAGTCAAATTACAAGAGTGTTTGATTTAACGGTCCAATAGACGTTTTACCTGTTCTTTGAAAGATGGGATAGGCGGCATTTCTTTCTGCCCTTTGCGGCGCAAAGCCCAGTCTGTCCAGCGCCCATATTCAGGAAATTTGCGTTTAAATCTAATATATAACCCTTTGGCCCAACGCGAGTTTTTTATCACCAATGCTAAGCCAATAGGAAATATGATGATAAACCCTGGTCCTGGAATTGCGCCTATTATGGGGGATATGGTGATACAAAACCAACCAAGCCATAACATTGCAATTCGTTTGGTTTGTTTATTAAAAGTTTGATTATGAAGAGGTTTTTTTTGTACATCAATATGATTCTCATCTCTATCATGTACTTTATTGGTCGGCCTGTCTGGTTTCAAACCATTGCCCTTACTATATTCATTATTGTCTTGCACATTCTATATTTGGTGCATCCTAACTCTATGTGCAAGGTGCACATTTATTTAACTTCTAAATCATAGCATTTTATCCAATGAATGCATATGCCGCAATATCAGATTTGGTGAGATTGATAAGGCTATTATGCGGCGCGCTATTGGTCATCCAATAGAAATCATGTGCTTGCTTGCTGCTCATTCCAGCAATATTGCGATAATAATCAATATAACTTTTGTGAATAGGATGATCTGCTGCATAATCATGCGGCTCTAAGCCGTCTTCATCGATCCAGCTATGTACTGCAAAATTGGCTGTTGGGTGAGCGGTCCGTTTCTTACCTGCCAAAAATAATTCGACACCACCAGAACGGACCGAACCATTTTGCGGTACATGGGTAGCAATACCCATTGCATTAATTTTGACAGCAAGTTTGAGATTAATCTCATCATCAATTGTGCCAGCTACATCGATCATATCAATTTGTTTTATAAATGGATAAGCGGCCATCATTTGGTTGAAACGATCCATGCTGTAGCTGTCGGTTGTACCAATCATTTCGGCACGCTCAGCTGCTACAACCCGAAAGCTCCCATAGGTCGCAATAGCCTTGTGCTGCGTAGGAGCAAATTTTTGATCAGGGATATAGCGTGTTATTGTATCTTGATAGACATAGGATTCTTCATAGGTAATAATTGTCTCAGTTGAACCATTGTCGGAGATTATAACCTTGCGAAATGTTACGCTATCATTGGTTAGTCCCGTGCTATTATCAATCTCCAATCGAATGTTTTGGGCATAAGCGGCTGATATTAAATTTGGTGAGAATAATATTATGGCCATCATTAAGCTGTAAAAATACTGGCTGTAGGATGCTTTATTGGTTTCGCTGTCTAGGAATAGATTTTTTATCATACAGATGGGTATAATAATCCATCCCTGACATTTGTTTCACAACAATAGTGAAGGAAATATTTATCATGATATTGGGTCCTGATTTTTATGTACTGAACTTTTTACCTTACACTAGAGTTTATTTTGTATAATATATGATTATAATTTGCTGCTGGACTCCTTACGCTATATTTTATATCAAGAACAAATAGTGAATATAGGAGCAAGACTATCGTCGCACTCGTATCAACAGTGGCCTATTTGGGTTTGGAAGCGCGGAGCATAGAAGTGCAATGCCAAATTGCACCAGGAATGCCAGCCTTCGTCATTGTCGGTTTGCCTGACAAAGCTGTTGCTGAGAGTCGTGAACGTGTGCGTGCCGCTCTATCTGCTATCGGTTTATCGCTGCCGCCGAAACGCATCACAGTTAATTTGTCACCTGCTGATTTGCCCAAAGAAGGATCGCATTATGATTTGCCAATAGCCCTAGCATTATTGGGCGCTATGGGTTTGGTTGACGCAGAAATATTGGCGCAATATTTTGCCGTGGGCGAACTTAGTCTCGACTCGCGCCTTGCTCCTTCACCTGGTGTATTATTGGCTGCGCTTCATGCTTCATCACACGAGATGGGGCTGATATGCCCTGCGAACCAAGGTAGCGAAGCGGCATGGGCAGGGGAGATTGCCGTGCTCGCTGCACCTGATTTATTATCCCTACTCAATCATATGAAAGGGCAAAGCTTGCTAAGTGCACCTGTACCATTATCAGCAGATGTACCAATGATAGAGGCGGATTTGCGCCAAGTGAAAGGGCAAGAAACAGCCAAGCGCGCATTAGAGATCGCAGCGGCTGGCGGGCATAATTTACTGATGTCAGGTCCGCCAGGCGCAGGTAAATCGTTATTGGCTTCATGCTTACCAGGCATATTACCGCCACTATCCCCCGCAGAATCGCTAGAGGTCTCTATGGTCGCATCGGTTGCGGGCACTTTGGAAGGGGGAAGATTAATAAGATCGCGGCCCTTTCGTGCTCCGCATCATAGTGCATCTATGCCCGCTTTGGTTGGCGGCGGATTAAAAGTGCGACCAGGTGAGGTAAGTTTAGCCCATTTGGGGGTGTTATTTTTGGATGAGCTACCCGAATTTCAGCGCGCAACATTGGACAGTTTGCGGCAACCATTGGAAACGGGAACGGTTAGCATTGCGCGGGCCAATACCCATGTAACATTTCCTGCATCGGTGCAATTGGTTGCGGCTATGAACCCATGTCGCTGCGGTCATTTAGCAGATGCAGCATTGGCTTGTTCGCGCGCACCGCGCTGTGCTGCGGATTATCAGGCCAAAATATCGGGCCCATTGCTTGATAGGATCGATTTGCATGTTGAGGTAGAAGCTGTGAGCGCGGCTGATATGGTGTTACCACCGCCAGCAGAAGGATCACAGCAAGTGGCCGCCCGAGTTGCAACGGCACGTCGTAAACAAGATAAGCGTTATGAAAATGGTGCGGCACGGACCAATGCTGATATAAATGGCGATGACTTACAAAAATTCGCTAGTCCTGATGAAGCTGGACAGATGCTATTAACCCAAGCAGCGGATTCAATGCGTCTCTCCGCACGTGGCTATACACGTGTACTCAGGGTTGCACGTACCATTGCCGATTTGGCAGGTCATGATGCTATATCACGCATTCATATCGCAGAGGCTTTATCCTATCGGCGAGCATCTCCTAGAAATTAAATCTGTAAAACCTTTTATTATAATCAATAGTCTTTGTAATATGTGCAACCAATTATTCAATTCGACCGAAATATAATTAAAAATATATTGTCTGGAATTCATTATGATAGTGAATATAGCCCTAATTGCGTCTTTAATTGCCGTACCAGCACGATTTTCTGACACAGAGGATCGTGCAAGCATATCTTATGAACGCAACAAAGCGCCTGTCGAAGTGCTTTTTTATAGTGATAATGCATTTATTGACCATAGCGCTTTTGATGAATTGCTGAAAAACCATGTAAGACCAATTAAAGGTAGCAGTGCCGTTGATTATGCAGGCTTTAAAAGAGATAGAGCCATTTTACACAATTATCTAAAATCGCTTTCCTCCGTCTCACAAGTGGCTTTTGATAGTTGGCCGAAAGAATATCAACTGGCTTTTCTTATCAATGCCTATAATGCAGGAACAATTGCGCTTATTTTAACACGCTATCCCAAAATAGAGTCCATCCGCCAGATTCGATCGCCTTGGAGTAAGAAATTTGTCAGTCTTTTTGGTAAGAAACTCTCACTGGATACTATCGAACATGATATGATTAGGGGCAGCGGCCGTTATAACGAACCGCGCATCCATTTTGCAGTAAATTGTGCTAGTATTGGTTGTCCGCCGCTGCTCAATGGGGCTTATAAAGGCGAAACTTTGGACTCTCAATTAGAAGCTTCAACCAGATTATTTCTGTCTGATAAGAGCCGTAATTTTTATGATGGGAAAAGACTAAATATCTCTAAAATATTCAGTTGGTATCGAAAAGATTTTGAACAGGGGTGGGGAGGAGCAAATAATTTGGCTGAATTTCTATCGCTCTATCGAGAGTCTCTATCCTTGAATGATGTTCAGGTCAGAGCATTGGTGAATGGTGATATTAAGATTAAGTCGACATCTTATGATTGGGGCCTTAACACGATATAGTTGAGGAATTGAGAGTGTATATATTTTTAAGGTCATTTGGAATTGCAATTTTGGGCTGCGCTATAATTAGCGGAGCCGCAGCTTATGGGCAGAGCACTGTTGTGAAAATCAGCAATTTTGCAAATGGTATGAGCGGTTGGAGTGTTCAACGCATTGACAAAAAAGTAAAAGCTACGGTATTTTCAGCTAAAAAGATAGATGGTGTGTCTGCTGTACAAGCTTACTCCAATAATAGTATGGCTCTGCTGGTTAAAAATACGTCTGTTAATTTGGCTGTAACACCTATTCTGTGCTGGCGTTGGCGGGTGAACCAGACCATAGCTGCTGCTGATATCACCAAAAAATCAGGGGATGATCAAGCGGCCCGTATCTATATTGGTCTAGATTTACCGCGAAAAGCCATACCGATTGGAACCCGCCTCAAGCTGGCGGTGGCACGCTCAGGCAGCAAAGTACGCATTCCCGATGGTGTAATCAATTATGTTTGGGATAATAAATTGGCTGTCGGAACATCACGCCCCAATGTATACACCAAGCAAGCTAAGATTATTGTAATGCAAAGCGGTAATGGTGATATTAACAAATGGGTGAGTGAACGCCGTAATTTGGCCCAAGATATTAGTCGTCAATTTAAAACAAAGTCTGCCAAAATAGAGTCCATTGCTATATCAAGCGACACGGATAATGCAGGTGGTAGCGTTACGGCGGCTTTTGCGGATATTCATTTCATTACTGCTAATGCTAAGTGCCAATTTAGCTCTTGATAATATTCCATATATAGCTTTTATATTGGGTAAGAAATAGAAACCAAAACCTGTCTGCCTCTGTTGGGTTAACTATTTTCGTTCGATAATATGAGAGGGTCTACCGAAGATTCAGTATCACGACTGATGGTAGGTTTAGGCAGTTTAGTCGCATTTCCAGCAGAAATATGTCTAAATTGACCATCTACTTTACTGCCTTGTTCTATCGTCAAAGTTTCATATTGAATATCGCCTGATATATGCGCACTCGCTTCTATGATAAGATCGCGTGCTTCTATTGAACCATCAACAGCACCTGCGAGGCGGGCTTGTTCTGCAATTATTTTACCAGCAATTTTACTTTCGCTTCCTTGGACCAACGAGCCGCAAGCTATATCTCCTTGAACAGAGCCATCAATATGAATGTCAACTTTTGCTGCAAGATTTCCAATTATTTCTACATCCGATGCTATGATCGAAAAAGTATGATTAGAACCGCTCACCTTATTGTTGCTTTTTGGCGCTGGTGCTGGGGTTGGTTTTGTTTTTGAGAACATTAGGATTAGCCTTCAGAAATTTGTGGGGGTTAATTGCACGGCCATTGTGACGGACTTCAAAATGTAAATGCGTACCCGTTGAGCGCCCTGTGCTGCCCATCCTGCCAATTTGAACACCGCGTTCTACTTTTTGACCAATGTTAACATTCAGACGACTCATATGAGCATAGCGTGTCAATAGGCCATTACCATGGGTAATTTCAATAGTTTTACCATATCCGCCCATCCATCCAGCTTTTGTTATGATGCCATCGGCTGCGGCTAATATAGGCGTTCCATAAGCTCCTTTAAAGTCCAAACCATTGTGCATGGCGCCTCTGCCGTTAATGGGATCGCGGCGATAACCAAAGGAACTCGATAATTTATATGTTTCGGCTGGCATTGCAGAAGGAATAGAGGCAAGTCCATTTTCTAATGCTTTCATATATTCCAGAGCTTCTGCCATTTTAGTAAAACGAGGATCTTCTACCCTGCCATCATCAAAGAAGGGAATATAAGGACCACCACGTGCCTCTGATTGTGCGAATTGTTTGGGACTCAACCCGAACTTACGAATCTCAGCTTCTGCTCGTTTAGCTCTAATTTGTGCGATTTTAGTGATTTTCTGAGCAAAAGCCAATTGGCGTGCTTCAACTTTGGCCAATGAAACCGCTTCCTCGGCTAAAGCTCCAACTTTATCAATCAATTCACTTTTTTCGGTTGTTTCATCTACAGTCGAAATATCGGCTTCATTGAAAAAGGGTGCGACACTAGCCTCAATTAAATCTTGGCGTTTACTGAGATCGTCAGCGACTTCATCTATATCATTTTTATAGGCTGCAACGCGCTCAGCTTTGCTCTGTATACGCGCCTCTTTTTTAATTAATGCCATGCGTTCAATAGAGACACTATATTGATTGACTGCCATAAATAAAGTCGCAACCACCCACAGTAGAAGGATAGAGGCAATTATCGATGCAACGACACGCTGCAGTCTAGCAGATATTTTCAAAAACTTAATTTGACCGTTAGATCGCATAAAAAATTCACGATCGATAAATAAATCCGCTATACGATTTTTAAAATCGGTTAATCTATTACCCATGACATCATCCACCCAAAAGCTTAACTTGGTACTTTTGCACCTTCGTTAAAGATATGAAATGGCTATCAGATGCCACATAACGGAGCGAATCTGTTAACGTTCAGTCAAGATGAATCGAGTTAGCAATGCGATGAGTTGAATATATAAGTGCAAATAATTGAAAATAGTAAGAGAATTTACACATTTTATATCGAATCACTTGATTGTTGAATTTATAATCTTTTGTTAGATTTCATAGTTTTGCAAATGTCTCTGAGGGCCTATGAACGATTGGGTGTCGAATTAATCATGCGTAGAAGCAGATAGAGTTTGATGTATTGTCGTATCGCAATTACTGATTTTATATGACTCAACAGATAATCGAAATATTAGCAGGTAAAGCTCGGAAAGCTGTTAAAAAATCAGCTTTGGTCTCTACCGATCAAAAAAATGAAATATTGCGCGATGCTGCCGCCACGGTTCGTCAATCTAAAGACATAATTGTGGCGGCTAATAAAATTGATATGGAAGCGGCGAAAAAACGAGGATTAGATACAGCTTTATTAGATCGTCTCTTGCTAAATGAAGACCGTGTTGAATCGATGGCGAGCGCCATAGAGAATGTTGCATCATTGCACGACCCAATTGGTGCAGTTATTGATGAGTCAACGCCGTCTAATGGCCTTCATTTATCACGTGTGCGTACAGCCATTGGTGTGATCGCTATTATATATGAGAGCCGCCCCAATGTAACAGCCGATGCAGCGGCGCTAGCAATAAAATCAGGGAATGCCGCCATTTTACGTGGTGGCAGCGAGGCAGTGAATAGCAATCACGCAATCTATCAGGCTTTTCATCAAGCGCTATCTAGTAGCGAGTTATCATCTGATATAGTGCAAATAGTTGGAGATCAGGACCGGGCGCTTGTTGGTGATATGCTACGTGCTCAAGGCTTGATTGATATGATTATTCCGCGTGGTGGCAAATCATTGGTGAAACGAGTCCAAGATGAAGCCTGTGTTCCCGTTTTAGCACATCTTGATGGCGTCTGTCATATCTATGTCCATGCATCTGCTAATCCTGATATGGCGAGAGAAATTATTCTCAATGCGAAAATGCGACGCACAGGAATTTGCGGAGCTATGGAAACATTGTTGATCGATCAAAATTTCCCTACACCAGCGCAACTTATAAATGCACTAATAGAAGCAGGTTGTGAAGTGCGCTGTGATGATATGATTATGGAATTGGACAACAGAACAGTCTCTGCCGATGCACAGGATTGGGACACAGAGTATTTGGATGCAATTGTTTCAGCCCGAATAGTCAGCGATTTGGACCATGCACTAGATCATATTGAAAAGCATAGTTCTGGCCATACTGATGCAATCATTGCTGCAGATGATAAGGCTGCTGAATACTTTTTGCGTAGTGTTGATAGCGCGATTGTGATGCACAATAGTTCGACCCAATTTGCCGATGGTGCAGAATTTGGTCTCGGCGCTGAAATTGGTATTGCAACGGGACGCTTGCATGCGCGTGGGCCAGTTGCTTTAGAGGGCCTGACAACTTATAAATGGATAGCAAGAGGCAATGGTCATGTTCGTCCTTGATAGAGCGTCAAATGCGTAATTTTATCGGCTTATTGGGTGGTTCATTTAATCCAGCGCATGGAGGGCATCGTTCTATCAGCTTGTTTGCACTAGATACATTACAGCTTTCTGAAATATGGTGGATAGTATCGCCAGGCAACCCACTAAAAAGCAATAAAGATATGGCACAATTATCGTATCGTTTAGCATCAGCAAAAGCGCAATCACGCCGCAGCAGAATAAAGGTCAGCGCAATAGAAAAACAGTTAGGAACGTGTTATACTGTCGATACGCTAAAATATTTAAAGCGCAAATATCCAAAGCATAATTTTATATGGTTGATGGGTGCGGATAATTTGGCGCAATTTCATCGTTGGCAAAGATGGAGAGAAATTGCGCAAACCCTGCCCATCGCGGTTATTGAACGGCCAGGATATAATGATCATGCGCGTTTTAGCCCAGTTATGGCTTATTTTCGGAAATTCCAAAAAACATTAAACCACTATCATTACCAAAGTAACTGCAATACTCCAGCATTAACATTTTTGCGCTTTCGTCCTGATAGCCGTTCGGCTACTGATATAAGATCATCGAATCCTAAATGGTTTGATTCCAATCAATATCATTTTATTAGAGACGGTTTAACGCGCAAATTACACACTATACGCACTAAATGATTTAAGGAAAAATTTTGACTCAATTGGACACTACCGACATTGTAAATAATGATGTGCAAGGTTCGGTAAAATTATCAGCTACACAATTGCATGACTTAGTCATGCAATCGATTGACGACGATAAAGGGCAAGATATTGTCTCTATCCCTCTAGCTGGCAAAAGTAGCCTTGCCGATTATATGATTGTGGCATCGGGTACGTCGACACGGCAAGTGGCTGCAATGGCACAAAAATTATCCGAACGCATTAAAAAGCAAGGCGGTATATGCCGCATAGAAGGGATGACCAATGCTGATTGGGTGCTGATTGATGCTGGTGATGTTATCATTCATTTATTTCGTCCCGAAGTACGCAATTTTTATAATTTAGAACGCATGTGGGCATTTGATGAGGATGGATTATTAGAAGATATATCGCAAAGTGATGAAAATACGTAAATATTTATATCTTTCTCTGCGATTAAATATTAATATTATAGCGTAGTTCGCCTTTGATGATTATAAGGTATTGAACCTGATATTTGAGATTGATATGTTGCTTCATATTATTGCGCGAGGAAAAATAGGCCATTCGCCAGAAGCACAACTGGTTGATCGCTATATGAAACGCATAAAATGGCCATCTAAGATTACACAATTGCCAGATGTTGGAGGCAAGATACCGCCGATTGTCTCCCAAATGAAACTGATTTTGCTTGATGAAAAGGGGCAATCTTTAACATCTATGCAATTTGCAAATATCCTAGAAGACTGGCGTGATAATGGCGCCAATGAGGCGCGGTTCATGATTGGAGCTGCGGATGGTTTTGCCAATCAAGATCGAGCTAAGGCCGATTTGCTACTGAGCTTTGGTGCCATGACTTGGCCACATCTTTTGGCCAGAGCTATGTTGGCAGAACAATTGTTTAGAGCTATCTCTATATTATCCAAACATCCTTATCATAGAGAGGGCTAATGCGCACTGTAGTTCTTTCTATCTTTTTGATAATGGGTTTATCGTTTGCGGCTTCCTTGCTGAGTCAAAATGTTGCGCAGCAGGAAGTTTCGCCGCAAGTAGCCCAAGAACAGCGTAAATTGCGCGCTGCTAAAGAACGTAATAGGATATCTATCGAAATTAGCAATGCATTGCGTGATAGAGCATTGGATTCAAAGAGCCAGATAGAGCGCTTTAATCTTGAGAAAGAAGCTATTAATGCTGATATTGACGCAGCGCGCGCTAATTTAGATGCAGCCCGAGCACGTATCGCCATTATTACCCAACGCCAGAGTGTACAACAAATAGAATTAGCACAGCAAACATCCCCTATATTGCGTCTAATGGCGGCTCTTGAAAATATGACCCGCCGTCCAGCTTCGCTTATGATTGTGCAGCCACAGAGTCTTAGTGATTATGTACATCTGCGGGCTATAATGGCTTCTGTTCAACCAAAGATAGACGCGCAAACCGCGGGGCTTAGGGCGCAAATTAGCCTTCAGCAAAGTTTACGTAATCAACAAAAATTAGCACTAGAATCTCTAGAAGATGCGCAAATTGATCTAGCGGAACAACAAATATCTCTTACGCAATTGGAAGGTGGAAGCCGCAATCCATCTGGTGAATTAAATGCTGACGCGGCTTTGGAGTTTGAGAAAGCGATTGCCGCTGGTGAGCGCGCTCGTACCATTGTAGAAAATATCGAGAGTATTCAACAAGATGATGAAGCATTAGCAACTTTATCAATATTAGATGGCCCCAAGTTACGGGATCGAGATGCTGTATTAACTGGTATCATTAAAAGGCCTAGCAAGAATGAAAATCTTGTCTATATTTTGCCGAAACGCGGTCAAATTCGATCAGGTTTTAGCGAATTAAGCGTTAATGGTTACCGAGAACGCGGCATAAAAATGATGGTACCAGCTTCTTCTGCTATCAAAGCTCCAGCCAGTGGCAAGATAGAATATGCGGGTGTTTATCGTAATTTTGGTCGTATAGTGATTATTGAACATGGCGGGGGTTGGACGACATTAATTACCAATATGGCCGCTATTTACGTTGAAGAAGGGCAAATGATTGACCAAGGTGATGATATAGGAACGGCTAAAGCAACCGATAATGAGATATTAATAGAGCTGCGTCGTAATGGACGGCCTATGGATATTATTGCTATGATGACTGGTTAAAATCTATAATAGATTGGTTATCAATAATTAAATTTGCGCAATGATACTTGTCTATCTTTTTGTTTCAATTATGTTCATATTGTTGATGTTATCGGTTATGGTTAAGATACTATCATCATAGATGGATATATATAGTATGTGAGGCGACTCACCATAGAAATAAATTGAAAATATCGCTTGCGAGAGAAGATATTTGTGTATGCGTATATTTATGATCGGAAGATAAAATGAAAAAATTGAAAATATTACCGAAAATTGCACTTTGGGGTTCACTGGCATTATTACCTGTTGGATCAATTGCTTATGTGAATGCACAGCAATCTGTAACCCAAGATCAATTTCGGAATATGGAAGAATTTCTCTCGGTTTATCAAAAAATTCGTTCCGAATATGTTGATGAAGTGGACGATCAAAAATTAATAGAAGGTGCTATTCAAGGAATGTTATCGAGCCTTGATCCACATAGTGGCTTTTTAAACAAAAGTGATTTTCAGAGCTTACAGACTCAAATCGATGGTGAATATGGGGGGTTAGGCCTTTCTGTGACGCATGAGGATGGAGCAGTAAAAGTTATCGCGCCGACCAAAAACACACCAGCAGATCGCGCTGGCATGAAAAGTGGTGATTATATTACCCATTTGGATGGGCAATTAATTGTTGGAGGAACATTGGATGAGGCCATTGAAGAGATGCGCGGTGAACCTGGAACGGATATCCGTTTAACAGTTGTACGCCCTGGGCGTGATGCTCCATTTGATGTGACGATCACTCGTGCGATCATTGATTTAAAACCTGTGAATTGGGAAGTTAAAGATGATATTGGTATTATCAATATAACTGCTTTTTCTGATAAAACCGGCGCGGATGTTATTGATGCGCTTAAAAGTGTAAAGCGCTCTTTGGGTAAAAAACCGCTCGGTTATATTGTTGACTTGCGTTCTAATCCGGGCGGTTTGTTAAACGAAGCTGTAGAAGTTACAGATGCATTTATAGAGCGCGGAGAGATTGTTTCAGAGCGTGGCCGTACGCGCCGTAACATTGAGCGTTGGAATGCAACTCCAGGTGATTTTGCAGATGGTTTGCCCGTTATTGTTTTGGTGGATGCAGGCAGTGCATCCGCATCTGAAATTGTTGCAGGAGCGCTGCAGGATCATCACCGCGCATTGGTGATGGGTGAGCGCAGTTTCGGTAAAGGTAGCGTACAAAATGTATTGCCACTGACACGGGATACAGGCCTACGCTTAACAGTTGCGCGTTATCATTTGCCGTCAGGGCGCTCAGTGCAAGAAGGTGGTATTACACCCGATATTAAGGTTCCGCAAATCTCTGATCCAGATTATGCCAATCGTTTGAAAATTCGCGAATCTGATTTACGGCGCCATTTAGTAAATGAATTGAAAACAGATGACGCTAATTTGGAAAAAGATACCAAAACCGATCCGCGCTTTGACTATACGGCAGAACAATTGAAAGAACAGGGCATTGAGGATTTTCAATTGCACTATGCCATGGATACCCTGCGGCGTCTTGGGAATGGCACAATCGGTCTAGCCCGCAACAAAGGCGCAACTATTAGTCAAAATTGATGTGTATGATTGTTTATCATCTTGGGTATATGATTAGATTGAAAAGGTAAATATTATGAGAATGGTGGTATATGTTGCAATTGCCATTCCAGCCTTTTTACTCAGCGGAGCCTATATCTCGCAATATGGTTTTGGTCTGTTTCCCTGCGAAATGTGTTGGTGGCAACGCTACCCCCACTTTGCGGCATTGTTATTTGGCTTATTGGCATTTTTTAACCCAAACCATGTAAAAATTCTAACTTCACTGTCGGCATTATCCATTGCACTTAGCGGATTAATAGGTGGCTTTCATGCGGGTGTAGAATATGGCTGGTGGGAAGGCATTACGTCTTGTGCAATAACGGCCAATCCTGATTTAGATATATTGGAATCAATTATGAATGCGCCTTTGGTGCGCTGCGATGTCGCACCATGGGAATTATTTGGTATTTCTTTGGCAGGATATAATTTCATTATTTCTACTTTAGCTACTATGTTGATTATAATATTAATTTTGAAACGCAAAAACATATAGGATGGTATATGCTGCAAGACCTAAAATCTCAGGATAGCAAGCCTCAGCTAAAAGAGTCTACAGATTCCATGATTAGGGTGAATCAAGCTGGTGAATATGGGGCAAAACAAATTTATGCGGGACAGCTTGCTATCATGGGGAATCGCACAACTTCTGCGCGCAGCATATCGCATATGGCCGAGCAAGAAGAGCGGCATTTACAGTTTTTCAATGAGATGATCGCTAAGCGCGGTGTGCGTCCAACATTATTGCAGCCTTTCTGGGAAAAAGCAGGCTTTGCATTGGGCGCCGTTACGGCGGCCATTGGGCCAGAGGCGGCTATGGCCTGTACCGTGGCGGTAGAGACAGAGATTGATAAGCATTACCAGGAACAATTGGATGAATTGGGCGATAATGATATTGAACTATCCGAGAAAATTGAAGAATTTCGCCAAGAAGAATTAGAACATAAAGAAACCGCGTTGGAATCAGGAGCTGAACAAGCACCAGCCTATCCGTTAATGAGTATGGCCATAAGGTTGGGATGCAAGGTGGCTATTGGTCTGTCCAAAAGGATATAAAGTTTGAGAAATAAGGTAGCTTTGTTTGATAGCATAAAAATCATCCTGTTGGTTTGTGCGATCATGTTATCTGTTCATTTTCTCAATGGTATAACTGGTGGCTATTTGCGTAATTTTGGCCTCATACCCAGGGATTTTAGCAGTATTTTTTCAATATTATTATTTCCTTGGCTGCATGGGGATATGACCCATTTGTTGAGTAATTTATCAATTTTTATAGTCTTGTCATTCCTATGTTTGCTCCAAGGCGTGCGCTATTTTGTATATGCCAGCGCGATAATCATCATCGTTTCGGGCGTGTTGGTATGGTTATTCGGTCGTGATGCGATCCATATCGGAGCCAGTGCATGGATATTTGGACTATGGAGTTTAACGATTGCACTGGCTTGGTTTGACCGCAGTTTCCTCAGTATCCTTATCGGGATCGGCGTGTTGATTTTTTATGGCGGTATGATTTTTGGATTGATGCCGACCTCTGACTCTATTTCATTTGAAGGGCATATTTTTGGAGCAATATCTGGTGTTTTAAGCGCCGCAATACTGTCAAAGAAACGAAAATTAAAGCCTATCAAAGCGCCTAAGAATGAATTGAAATTTTGGTCAGACAATTAATATATTTCAATTTGTCCTTACATTGGTTAGGCTAACTATAAATTTGGTCAGCAATGGTTCAGCATAATTATACTAATCAGCGTAAAAATTTGGAGATAATCTGTGAAATTAGGATCATTTATAGTATGGAATGTTGCATCGATTGCATTGGTTATGCCTGTATATGCGCAGCAAGAAGCCCGCCAACCTGATGCTGAGCAAGAAATTGCTTATCCTGATGATGTGAAAGTGAAATTGGTTGACAGATTTGGTGAAGATCCATGTCCAAAGAGTACCGAAGATGAAATTGTAGTGTGTAGTATCTATGATGAAGGAGACCGTTACCGCATTCCTGCTGCTCTGCGCAATGATCCCAATGACCCCGCTAATCAATCTTGGACAGAACGCGCAATAGCCCTTCGGACATTGGGTGCTAGTGGTGTCAATAGTTGTTCCCCTTCTGGCGTTGGTGGATTTACAGGTTGTACGCAATCTTTGATTGATGCAGCTTATGCCGAACGGCGCAATGCCCCCAATGTAGAGGCTGGACGAATAATAGCAGAAGAGCGTAAAGAACGTCTTGAGCTTATTGATGCTGAGGCCGAAGATGTAGAGCGCCGTATTTTAGAATTTGAAAAGGCACGGGCGGATAAAGAAGCCGCTGAAATTGCAGCCGCTCAGGCAGCTGCAGAGGCTTCGCTTGATCCTGAACTCAAGAAAGAGTCTGAAGATGATTTACCTGAGATTGTTCCTGAGCAGTAAATTTTATTATTCTGCTAATTTGCCATTGAGCCAATCTTTGACTTGATTTTCTAACACTTCCAAAGGCACAGCGCCTTGGCCCAGAACAATATCGTGAAATTCGCGAATATCAAACTTATCGCCTAAACTGTCTTCGGCTAATGTGCGTAATTCGCGTATTTTTAATTCACCAATTTTATAAGCCAAGGCTTGGCCTGGCCAACTAATATAGCGGTTAACTTCAGCTTCTATATTGGCTTGTGTTAAAGCCGTATTGTCGAGCATATAGTTAATAGCTTTCTGTTTGCTCCATCCTTTTGCGTGGATGCCTGTATCAACTACTAATCGGCAAGCACGCCACATTTCATAGGATAGTCTTCCCATATTCTTGGCAGGCGTATCATAGAGCCCCATTTCGATACCTAGACGCTCGGAGTAAAGACCCCAGCCCTCGACAAAGGCGGTAAAGAATGCACCATTTTTGCGAAAATCGGACAATGGTAATTCTTGCTGTAACGCTATTTGATGATGATGGCCTGGTACAGCTTCATGTACACTGAGTGCTGGTACCTCCCATAGTGGCCGTTGGTCGAGTTTAGATGTGTTGACGAAATAAAATCCTGCCAAGCCTATTTCTGGTGATCCTGGATTATAATAGGCTGTTGTTGTACTCTCGGCAATCTCTGCAGGGATTTTTTTTATGCCATAGGGAAGCACCGCAAGACGTCCAAATAATGATGGCATTTTCCCGTCAATGTCCTTGGTGACTCGCGCCACGTAGCGCATTAGTTCTTCGGGGGTTTTGGCATAATATTTTGGATCGGTGCGCAAATGTTCAATAAATGCTTCGCGCGATTCATAACCCGCTGATTCAGCGACTTCGACCATTTCCGCCCTTATACGCGCTACTTCTGATAGACCTAGATTATGAATTTCATCAGCACTCATCGTGGTGGTGGTCATTTGTCTTATGCGAAAATCATAATATGCCGCCCCTGATGGTTGTTGCGATACACCTGGCGCTACGCTGCAAGCGGGTTTATATTCATTGAGATACCATTGTGCATGTATTTTGAGGGCAGGGAATATTATTCTATCGATGATTTTTTGTGCATCATTGGAGAGAGACTGCCATTTTTTTGCATCAATATTGCTGGGTTTTGGTTTCATATAAGGGGAATAAAAGCGTGTGTTTCGCGGATCGTCAGCAAAAAGCCCCGATATTGATTTTTCATAACCGACAATGGCATCACAAGGCAGCGTAACATTGTTTGCGATTGCGACATTAGCAACATCAATAGATTGTTTATTGATACGATCATATTGCCGTAAACGATCATTATAGCTCTGATAATCAGAGGCGCTGCTAAAGGGTAAATTACCTGCTATAGCTGCAAAATTTTGGTGCCAACCACTGCGATTGGTGAAGTTTACAGCGCGCTGGGGATATTTCCGAATTTCAATGGTTTCTTCTAATGTTCGTTTTAAAATGCCATAATCGGCTTTCTGTGAGGAATTAAGAGTATCTTTTGATATTGCCAGCAATTTATCTAAGAAATTTTGAGCATCAATGGCAGCCTTGTCTTGAGCCTGTAAAGTGACATCTGATAATTTGCCATCCGCTTCTTTGATGCCCAGTGAACTCGCAAAAGTTGGTGATTGTTCAAGACTATATTGCCAATATTCATCAATTAACTGTTTTAATGTTGCATCTTCGTTTTGGTTTTGATTGGTTTTTGCTTGGGATGCATATGCCATGTTGATATTGGGCATAGCAATTGCTATTGCTATTAGAGCTGTTTTTACGCGTTTCATATTTTTCATTATATCAGCCCTTTGGTGCTTTGATGAGATCAGAAAAGTCAATATCTTTAGCTGCCTCAATGCAATTCTGACGGATATGGTATGCCGTTGCTATAGGTATATTATGGATTGTTAAAACACTGAATCCGCTACCACCTGCTATACCAAATTTAATATCAGCAACATTCAAATATTGCGATAATGGGCCTTGTACTAAATCAATTGATTGGGTTTTGGTCATAGGTAATATTGTCATTTTTTGATTCCAAAACCCCGATTTCACATAGATTTGTTTATCATCTATCGCGTAAAAATGATAGCGCCAACTTAAATAAGCAAATAGAGTAGGGAGCAGTGCGAATAACCAAACCCAGCTTAAAATAGTTAAGCTAGTGGATATATTATCCGCATCAATAATCTCTGGCAGTATTATCGATAAGGAGAATATAACCGCTATGATAAAGGTGCTGAAGAGGATTGATGCTGCCATAAAAGAAATGTGAGAATGATGGAAATATGTCTCTTCGCTTGGTGCATGGATAGAGGCACGATGTGCTATTGGCCAATATTCTATATCTTTGGCGAGAGGAGTTATCATATGACTACTTTCTCTGCCCATATCTGTGCCAAGGCTAGTGAATTTTAGTGCATACCATCCAAAGCGTTTGCGAATGGCCCCTGTTTGCACAATTGCAGCCTGCACACGGTGCAACGGCATAACAATATCAGTTAGTGTCAGCAGGCCGCGCTGCCGTCTAATACCACGATCAGTTGCTGTTAGGGTGAAACCATATTCGCGCAAAAATGTCTGTATTTGACCGCTTAATAAGCCGACAATAATGACGATAGTCAGCCCACCTAGAATACCGAAAAATCCATTGATCATATTAAAACCGTCTATAAATCCACTGTCATCTGCCTTATCAACAAAAGTTTTGATAATATCTTCCAGACTATAGGGGAGTAAAAAGTCAAGTTGCTGTAATAGACCAGTAATGACGGCGAATAATATAAGCGAGAAATTAAAAATACCCAAGGTGAAGATGCGTTTTATATCCATTGAAAAAATGACATCATCTTGAACGGCTGCCGCGCTATCTTGGGGTGGAGCATCATTGGTATCAGCGACTATTGGCGCTGTACCCGATTTGCGTGTCCGTATTAATTGACGCAGATTTCCTGCTTCATCTACAGTAACAAATTCTAGGGACCCTTCATCGCCCTCGCTGCCACCCGTTTCAAATTTCACAGCGCTGATACCCAATAATCGCGGGATTAGACTTTGCTCTAAGCTTACGTCTTGGATGCGTTCATAGGGGATTGAACGTGCGTTACGGTTTAATATACCGCTTTCAATGCGAATTTCTTCTGCGCCGATTTGATAGGAAAAGCGCTTCCATGCCCAATAGGTAAACCCTAATGTTATGAGAGCAATAACAGCAACAGCGATTAATATGAAAGTGTAGCCAACTTTATTACCTACTGCAAAGGCTGCTGCTAAAATTGGGAACATAAAACTGCGCAATCCCGTAATAGTATTAGCTATTAAAGATAAGGGTGATAGATGAAAGCGATCATTATCAATTGCATTTACGTTATTTTCTGATGCGGCCTCAATTGTGTCTGGGGTGTCAATAATTTCGTCCATATCAGAGCATATCTGCTTTAATATGTGCACGGATAGTATTGCGCATTTCTTCGGCGATTGTGCGTTTGAGGCCTGGTAGAATTACCGTGCTATTGTGCGTACCAGCGGTGTGTAATACTAGTGTGGAAAGTCCAAACAGTCGCATCAATGGCCCTTGGGCAACATCAATGTGCTGAACGCGGTTAAAAGGAACGATAGTATCGGTATAAAATAAATAACCACGCACAATTTGAATTTGGCCATCGCCCATATCATAGCCCCAGCGATTATAGCGGCGGCGCGGTAAAAGGAATATCATTAATAGGAATATTAGCGAAATAGGCGCAGCAACAACAAATGGTTCGATCAGAGCTTTATTGGCCATGGCTGCGTCTGCTATGAAAATTGGGATTGCTAATATTAAACCCCATATGAAGGCTGAAAGCCGCAATACTAAAATATATCCAGGGTCCAATTGCGTCATAGCATTCCGCATGTCTTCATTCGTATTGGCATCAAAGAGCGGTTTAGTTTGCGTTACCTGCTGGATATCATCGTTCATAAATCTGATTATGAACATATGAGGTGTGCAAAACAAGAACTATAAAATTAACCGCTTATAGCATTCGATTAATATCATTCATGAAGCGATGGCGGCCTGTGTTTCGTTGCGCAATGTTGCGATAATATCGGCAACGCTCTCTTCTGTTTTTACCATACCAACCGATTGACCGGCCATGATTGATCCATTTTCAATATCACCATCGATCACCGCTTTACGTAATGCGCCAGCCCAAAAATGCTCAATTTGTAGTTGTGCTTCCTTCATATCGACTTTGCCTTCGTCCAAAAGGTTAGCCACTTCACGTTGTTTGGCAGCAAATTCTTCCGTGCCTTTATTTTTAAGAGCGCGCACGGGGATGACGGGTAGCCTTGGGTCGATTTGAACGCTGGCTACTGCATCGCGCGCGTTACCGCGAATGAAAGCTTTTTTGAAATTGGGATGGGCGATCGATTCATGCGCACACACAAAGCGCGTGCCAAGCTGCACCCCTGCTGCACCCATTTCTAAATAAGCTGCTATGGCGCTGCCTTTGGCAATGCCGCCTGCAACAAAAACAGGAATTTGATCGGCGATTTCGGGCAGTATTTCTTGGGCCAACACGTTAGTTGAAACAGGACCAATATGCCCGCCCGCTTCCATGCCTTCGATGACCAATGCATCAATGCCGCTGCGGATGAATTTTTTCGCTAAAGCCAAAGCAGGGGCAAACGCAATTAACTTAGCACCCATTTCTTTTATAGCTTCTAAGCTGCCTTTGGGCGGTAGTCCGCCCGCCAAAACAACATGTGATATATTATGTTTGGCGCAGATAGCAATCAGATCAAACAGATCGGGGTGCATAGTGATTAAATTCACGCCAAAAGGCTTGTCGGTTAGCTTTTTGGTTTCTGTAATTTCCGTGTCTAAAAGATCGGTGGTCATTGCGCCGCACGCAATAACACCAAAGCCGCCAGCATTGCTGATAGCCGACACCAAATTACGTTCCGACACCCAGCTCATTGCCCCGCACATGATAGCGCTTTCGCATCCAAGAAAATCAGCACCGCGCTTCATTAATGTATCAATGTTGGGCATTATAATATTCCTTATGTGGCGGAGGGGTGATAATGTGATTGAAATGTTTAGGCAGCATCAAGACCATAAGCCGTGTGCAATATGCGAACGGCTAATTCGGTTTCATCCTCATCGATAAGAACGCTTACCTTAATCTCGCTGGTGGTAATTGCTAATATATTGATTTTACGATCTGCGAGAGCACTAAACATATCAGATGCAACGCCAGCATGGCTTTTCATGCCAACGCCGACAACAGAAATTTTAGCAACTTTGGTGTCTGATATTAATCTGTTAAAGCCGATTGTCTTTTGAGCATTTTCTAATATTTCAGTGCAACGCGTTAGATCAGATTGCGGGCATGTAAAGGTCACGTCTGTTTCACCGCGATCACGGCCAACATTTTGAATGATCATGTCTACATTGATGGCCGCTTCCGATAAGGGGGCAAAAATATTCGATACAGCGCCTGGCTCATCGGGTACGCGCGTTAAGGTTATTTTGGCTTCATTCTTGTCATGGGCAATGCCCGTAATTAATTGCCGTTCCACTGTGTTCTTCTCCAATTCCAAAGCTTCTAATTCTGCTTCGCTTATTATCATTGTTCCAGGGATACTGTCCGCTGCTTGGGCATTTTCATCAACAAAGGATGATAAAACTTGAATACGCACATTTTCCTTCATCGCCAGACCTACTGATCGGGTTTGCAATACTTTAGCGCCAACGCTGGCGAGTTCTAGCATCTCTTCATAGGTGACATTGGTCAATTTTTGAGCCCGCGTTACGATGCGTGGATCGGTGGTATATACACCATCAACATCGGTATAAATATCACAGCGATCAGCTCTAAGGGCAGCGGCCACAGCTACGGCTGATGTGTCCGAACCGCCGCGCCCTAATGTGCTGATACGTCTCTCATCGCTTACCCCTTGAAATCCAGGAATGACGGCGACATGGCCTGCCTGCATAGAGGATAATAATTTATTTGTATCGATATTTTCAATGCGTGCTTTGGTATGGGTGCCGATCGTGTGAATTGGCAATTGCCATCCAAGCCAACTGCGTGCTGGCGTTCCCATAGCTTGCAAAGTCATTGCTAATAAACCGCTGGTAACCTGTTCACCGCTGGCGACCACGGCATCATATTCGGCAGGATCATAAAGCGGGTTGGCTTCGCGGCAAAAATTTATCAACCGATCAGTTTCACCCGCCATAGCTGATACCACAACGGCGACTTGATCGCCATTGGTGCATTGCTGCTGAACAATTTGTGCAACCCGCCTTATGCGCTCTGTTCCGGCCATAGATGTGCCGCCAAATTTCATCACGATACGGGCCATGATGTTATATTCCTTCATATATTTTAGCAATGCGATATAATTTTATTACCGCAAGAAACCTGTATACTATTCCCACAATTCAACGCATTGAGGTTGAATTAAAGTCGCCTACTGATAGGGATGCTCTATGGTAAAGGCAAGCAAATCGGACGATATATTGCAAGATAATCGCGTATCAAATGATACTATCAATCAAGAGGAGGCCGATCATTTCGGTGCTTTGGCTGCGCAGTGGTGGGATGCCGGAGGTTCATCGGCAATGCTCCATGACCTAAACCCTGTTCGTTTGTCCTATATACGCCGCGCTTTGGATGAACATTATGGCCTAGATTATCGCAGCAGAAAGGCGCTTTTCGGTAAATCTATTCTCGATGTTGGTTGCGGTGCGGGTCTATTGTGTGAGCCATTGGCGCGGCTTGGCGGAGATGTCACTGGAGTGGATGCTGCTCCTGAAAATATAGAAATAGCCCAATCGCATGCGTATGCAATGGAACTGAATATTGATTATAGAGCAGGGGAATTGACGCAGCAAAATTTGGGTAAGTTTGACATAGTTACCTCGATGGAGGTGATTGAGCATGTGAATGATCCTATGGACTTTATTGTGACATTGAAGCAGCATCTGCACGATGATGGCATATTGCTGCTATCTACGCCAAACCGAACCACCCAATCAAAATTATTGTTGGTTGAGGCCGCAGAACGACTGGGCAAAATCCCGCGCGGTACGCATAATCATGACAAATTTATCACGCCCAAGGAGTTGACAGCAATGTTGAGTGATGCAGGGTTGAGCGTTATAGATATGAGCGGAATCGCCTTTTCATTGCTGGATGGCCTGCATTTAAACGATGATATGCAATTAAATTATATATTAAGCGCTCAGAAAATATAAAATTAAACAGAGACGATAGGCTATTTAAATATTTAAAAGTCAACTTGTTCATAATGGGGGGGCGGTGCAATAATCGTCATGCGTTCGGATAATAAGGGTCTGAATGCAGGACGCGATTTAAACATGCTATACCATGCTTTGGTTTGTTCATGGCCAGTCCAATCAATACCACCCAGATAATCCGCAACGGATATTTGCGCCGCTGCTGCTAAATCAGCAAGGCTCATGGTCGATCCAGCCATCCACGCGCGATGATCTATCAAATAATCAATATAATCCAAATGCCCGTTGGCCAGACGCATCGCCTCGCGCAATACACGGGCATCGGGCGGTTGATGGTGGGCAATACGCTTTTGCATTTTTTCATAGAGTAATGGCCCCGTAACATCGCCGTAAAATTGTTGGTCAAACCAAGCGGTTAACCTGCGAATTTCTGCTCTATAATGCGCAGAACCATTAATCATGCTGTTTTTTTCAACGGTTTCGTCAATATATTCGCAGATAGCAACACTGTCTGATAATATTAAATTGGGGTCATCATGAACGGCTACTGGGGTTCGTCCCGCTGGATTCATATGCAAAAATTCATCGCGCAATTCCCACGGATCTTCGCGCACTAGACTATAGGCTACGCCCTTTTCGCCCATAAGCAGTCTTACTTTGCGGGAAAATGGGCAGAGCGGGAATTGGAATATTTGCCACATCATTGCACCATAATCACCTCTGCTTTAAATGCAAAGCACGATAGCCAACTAGATGATATTAGATGTGGATAAATAAGGGGCGATATGATAAACCGAAACACGGGATCATATCACCCCATCCCAGATGCGACCCGGGAGCGCCCCATACAAAGGACGAGATGGATTGATTATACGCTACGCACCAATACATCACAGTTCATATTCGCAATGAGCATGAAAAAGGTTACGTTTCTATAGCTAATATTATGATATTCTCTGATTATCATATTCAAGTCGGGTTGCCAGTGGCATGCTTGACTGCCCCATATAGCCAAGCTTATGCTAGAGAAGAGACTGACAACCCTAAACGTACACCCAAGAGGAGGGAGATGGACTGTACCGACTATTCTTCCTTCGTTATTGTGGGTTTAGCAAAGCAGATATGATGCTTTGCTGAATGGCTGTGTCAGCTTAGCGAAAGCATCGTAAATGAATGTAAACTCGCCCTATATTTCACATACTTCAAGATTTCAAATATTGTTTACTAACATCAATGTAGGTTTCAAATAAAAATATATAAATATGAAATATACTATGAATATATGTTGCGGGGGGGGGTAATTATGTTCTGTATTGCATGCACGAGATGATTCGTGTTTAACAATAGGAGAATGAAAATGAGGATATTGTCAAACAACGAATGCGCAATGGTTAGTGGTGGACACAATACTGGTACGACTGATGGGGAAACAAGGGAAGCTGAGAGAAACCTCAAAGAATGGACTGGTAAGGATCATCATTGTACCAAAGTGCCTGGACAGGATGGCCCTGAGCTTAGCTGTCATCCCCGAGCTTCAACGCATGTATTCTTCGTTTAATTGACGGAGGAAAATAAAAATGCGCGCATGGATATTATTGATAGTGACTATCTCAGTAGCACTTAACCCACAATCGGTGCGCGCAAATGATTCTGCGTCTGATAATTATAGCGCAGAAGACAAAAAGCATGATGAAGTTAATGCATCCAAATGCCGTGCCTTATCCGATGGCTTTCATCACTTAGATGATGGAGCTGCCTGTTTTAGTGGCGACATTAGTGCCGATACAATTAAGGCCCCTAAAAATGCCATTGATGAGGGCAAAGTGACGACGCTGTATATCAACAGCCTTGGCGGGGTGACGACGGCTGCTATGGAACTTGGCCGTAGTATTTACGCCAAAAATGTTACACTGGTTCTGCATGAAGCCTGCTTTTCATCATGCGCTAATTATCTTGCACCAGCGGCTCATGATTTGGTCGTACAGAAAAGCACTATCTATGGTTTACATGGGAGTGTTTTTAGGAGTAGGTCAGATTTTGCAAGGTCTGAACCTGCTTTATATGAATTACCAGCAGGATCGCCAGAATGGTTTGCTATTATAAAAGAGACTTATGCAAAATATCCAGAATTTTATAAGAAACAAGTAGTAAAAGAAGGCTTATATTTCGCTGAAATTCGCGTTTCAGAGCAATATGT
>CALDZL010000057.1 GCA_937944295.1 uncultured Sphingorhabdus sp. | reverse complement strand
TAACCAGCGTCAATATTTCTGAACATAAATTAGATATAATAGAGAATCGGTCTATGTTCTGAATCAATATCGCTCATATGTACAATAGACATTGCGTGCTTATCATTGCTTTGCTAATGGCAGCTTCCTACCTCATCATGGACGTGCGGCCGTGGCGGAATTGGTAGACGCGCAGCGTTGAGGTCGCTGTGGGGTTAATACCTCGTGGAAGTTCGAGTCTTCTCGGCCGCACCATTTTTTGATTCTCCACTTCATAAATTATCGCAGATGTGAATATTTGTATGGAATATAAAGGCAGAAAAGCCCCACATTTTCATGCAGGGCTTCTCTATTATTATAGCGTATACCTTATTTAAGCTGGCACATTGTCTTTCTTAACCGTAATCACTTGCGGATAGGTAAATTCGCTCAATCCTTCTTGGCCATATTCTGCGCCAAAGCCCGATTGTTTATGCCCGCCAAAGGGCGCAAAGGGTGATAGATGCAAAAATTCATTGACCCAAACCGTACCCGTTTCAAGCTGTTCGGCAATTTCAACGCCCTTATCGGGGTTCGCTGTCCATACCGCGCCTGCTAGACCATATTCGGACGCATTGGCACGTGCAATCACTTCTTCTTCGCTGCTAAATTTCATCAGCGGCATGACAGGGCCAAATTGTTCTTCGGCCACAATACGCGCTTCTTCGGGCGGATTATCAAGGATAGTGATCGGCATATAATATCCTGGTACGCTATCATCATGATCGCCGCCGACTAAGAATTTATAGCCATTATCCTTGGCATCTTGAACCAATTCTTTGACGCGCTCAAACTGCTTTTTATTTTGGATTGGACCAACGCCTGTGCCTTGTTGTGCACCATCGCCAACTTTGACATTTTTCGCATATTCCGCTATCGCAGCGCTGAGGTCATCATAAATATCTTCGTGGATATAGATGCGTTTAGCAGCAATACAAATTTGACCCGCATTGGAAAAGCTCGACCAGAAAAGCTGTTCTGCCACTTTTTCGACATTGGCATCGGGCAGTACGATAGAGGCGTCATTACCGCCCAGTTCCAGCGTGATGCGCTTTAGGTCTTTTGATGCACCTTCCATAATCTTTTTGCCCGTGGCGGTGCTGCCAGTGAAGGTGATTTTATCAATATCGGGGTGCGCCGTAATCAGCGGGCCAAGGCTGTCTTCGCCCGTGATAATATTAACCACGCCAGCAGGGACAATGTCTTTGATAAGCTCGGCAATGCGTAATGTGGTAACGGGTGTAAAGGGCGATGGTTTCAAAACGATGGTGCAACCAGATAGCAGCGCTGGTGCTATTTTTTGGACTGCCATCATGACGGGGAAATTCCATGGCACAATGCCGCCAACAACGCCTACGGGAACGCGGCGGGTGCGGCTTAGGCGGGTTTCGCTATCTTCGTTAATCTCATCTTCTAGTGAGAGCGTAGATTGTGCGGCTGACATAGCAGCGGCGCCATAAATCTCGCCTTTCGCTTGTTCGTGCGGTTTGCCTTGCTCGGTGGTGAGCAGGCGAAATAGCTCATCGGCATTTTCTTTGATAGCGGCAGAGATTTTTTGAATCACGGTACGGCGATCATCAATGGGGGTCTTGGACCATTTGGGAAAAGCGGCACGTGCGGCGGCAACGGCTTGGTCAAGCTCCGCTTCACCCGCAACGGGAACTTGGCCCATCACTTCTTCATTGGCGGGGTTAAGAATATCACTCCATTCGCCTGTGGTGACCATCTCACCATTGATTAAATTTTTATATTGGGTGGTCATATTCTCATCTCCTAAATATCATTTTTATAATGTGGCCTATTTATACGTATTTATCAATGTTAAGCATGTAATTTTATATTCTTTAGAATTTTTCAATCACGCAGCGGTGAATCTTAATGGCAGGGTTTTTAATCCGCCGACAAAGGTTGTATTGGAACGCTGAGGTTCGCCGGCTAACTCTAAAGTCTCTATTCTATCGAGCAATTCATTGAACAATATTTTCATCTGCATTCTGGCCATATGCAGGCCCAGACATTGATGCGTTCCAGCACCAAAAGCCAAATGACGATTGGGCGATCGGCTAGCATCAAATTGACGCGGATTATCAAAAACACGCTCATCATGATTGGCCGATACATAATTAATCATGATCCAATCCCCTTTGGATATTTGAACGCCGCCAACTTCTATGTCCGTTGCTGCGGTGCGCATAAAATGTTGTACCGCCGATGTATAACGAATGGCTTCTTCGACGATGCCAGCTAATAGGCTACGGTCCGCTCTCAGGCGGGCAAATTGCTCTGGGTCTTTGGCCAGTGCCATCATAGCTCCTGCGACCGATGCCGATGTTGTGTCATGGCCTGCGCTTGCGATGATGATATAATAGCCCGCCATGTCGCGGTCGCTTAGATAATGCATCTCCCCATTTTCGTCGGGGATTTTGGCATTAGCGATAATGCTAGCAACATCGTCGGTTGGATTGGCGCGTTTTTCATTGGCGAGCTTGGCAAAATATTGTTCAAAATCGGCCACCGCCCCGATCACCAATTGAGTGATTTGCTCGGGCGTCATATCGGCCATATTCGTTTTGTTGAGATCTTCATCTTGGCCGCCGAACATTTGCTGGGTCAGGAAGAGCATACGTTGCTCATCCTGTTCGGGAACACCCAATATTTGCATAATCACATGCAGCGGGTACGGAGCTGCCACCAAGGGTACAAAATCAGCCTCTGGGCCATTATCCATCAATCTATCGACTGTTGTTTTGGCCAAGGATTTGAGTTCATCCTCCAGTTTACCAAGGCTTTTGGGCATGAACCATTCTTGGGTGAGGCGGCGATATTGCGGATGGATGGGCGCATCTAATGCTACCAATGAATTGACCAAATGCGGACTGCCGCCCGTGATAGATTTTATCATCATATCACCTGCTTTTAGGCCAAATACTATGCCGCGCGGGCTGTTGAGGAAATTTTGATTATCTTTGCTGATACGCATGACATCTTCATAGCGCGTGACCAGCCAAAAAGGATCGTGCAAATCACCATTTTCAACTTTCATGACGGGATTGTCGTTACGCAAGCCCTCAAATATATCCAGCAATTCATCCCACTGCCCGTAGGCTTTTGGGTCAATTACGGCATAATTTATATTCTCAGATAATGTATTTTCCATACTCATTCCTAACTGTGAAAAAGGGGATGAAATCCGATGATAGTATCGATATTTTTTACCGCTAATGGCAATATCATATAATGATCTTTTGGCTCGCTTTTGGGGCATAAATGCGGTGCTGTTTTGAAACCAAAGCGCTGATAATAATCGATATTGCCAACCAATATGCAGCCAGCTGCCTCGCGTTGCCGTAAAATGTCTATGCCTTCATATATTAGAGCGCTACCAATTCCAGATCGCTGCAATTCTGGATCAACGGCAATAGGGCCAAGCGCATAATATCCACCATTAACATTGGCACTTTCATTTTCAGGGAATGCTTTTGAGAACGCAATATGACCAACAATGTCAGAGCCGATTTGAGCAACCAAGGATATTTCTAGCGCATCATTATTGCGCAATAGGTTTATCAAATCTTGTTCATTCCCACCAGCATAAGGCATGGGAGCAAAAGCGCGTTTGGTAATATCATATATTACTTCATAATCGCATGCTTGCTCTGGTCTTATGGTGAATTTTACTGTCATTTATTATAGCGTTCTTATCCCTACTTATTTGCCCAATATTCATCGCGCAAAAGACGCTTGTATAATTTGCCTGTATCGTGACGCGGCAGTTCGGCCATGAAATCAATACGGCGCGGTATTTTTACGCCAGACAATTTTGTCCGCGCATAAGCATCTAATTCTTGGCGCAATTCATCATTGGCATCATCCATATCGATAGGCTGCACGACGGCGATGACTTCTTCGCCCATGTCATCATGCGGTCCACCTATGACGGCGACATCTTGGATTTTCGGATGGGTGATAAGATGGTTTTCAATTTCTTGCGGATAGATATTCACACCGCCTGATATAATCATAAAGCTCTTACGATCGGTAAGATATAAAAAACCGTCTTCATCAAGCTTGCCAATATCCCCAAGGGACGTCCATCCTTTATCATTGGCGGCTTCAGCGGTTTTTTTGGGATCGTTATGATAGGAAAAAGGTGTGCCACCCTCAAAATATATTTGCCCTTCCTCGCCAACAGCAACATCCTCGCCATTCTCATCACAAATATGAGGCGCGCCCAAAATAGATTTGCCAACCGAGCCTTTATGGGTGAGCCAATCATGGCTGTTGATATAGGTCATGCCATTGCCCTCTGAGCCTGCATAATATTCGTGTAATAAAGGCCCCCACCAATCGATCATCGCTTCTTTGACGGGAATGGGACAAGGCGCTGCGGCATGAATGGCGCATTTGAGCGTAGAGACATCATATTGCGTGCGCGTTTCTTCGGGTAGTTTGAGCATGCGCACAAAATGCGTGGGCACCCATTGGCTATCCGTTGCGCGATATTTTTCAATCGCAGCCAGAGCATTTTCAGGATCAAATTTCTCCATCACCACTACCGTTCCGCCCATGCGGTGCACGCTCATGCACCAACGCAATGGCGCGGCATGATAGAGAGGCGCAGGGGATAAATAGATACTATCTGCGCTTAATCCAAAAACCTGATTGGCCAGCATGACCAATATATTCGGGCCAGCGATATTTTCATCTTCGGGCATGGGGATACGCACGCCTTTGGGCTGCCCCGTAGTGCCCGATGAATAAAGCATATCGGTTCCGCATCTCTCATCGGCAATCGGTGTGTCTGGCATTTCGATCAGATGTTCTTCAATACCGCGCTCTTCATCATCAAAAAGAAATTGAGGAATGTCAGGGTTTAGATCAAGCAATGCATCACTACATGTGCGCATTTTGGCAGAAGAGATAAGCATTTTGCTGCCGCTATCCTTGATAATGTAACTGGCTTCATCGGAGGTAAGACGATTGGAGATACATACGAAAAATAGCCCTGCTCGCTGCGCCGCCCATGTGACATCAAAATAATGCGGGTGATTTTCCATTAATATCGCAATGGTATCGCCAATGTGGATATTGTGTTGCCTGAAAAAATGGGCTAGGCGGTTAGAGGCTTTGTCCAATTCTTTATAGGTAAAGGCGCGGCCACTTTCCGCCATGATAATCGCGGGTTTGTCTGGATTTTCTCTCGCATGGACGCTGGGATGCATTATATTCTCTCCGCTTTAAAGACTCTCAATTTCTCTTATTGCATATTTCCACATAATTTTCATTATTGCTACACTTATTTAATTGTGCGATTAAATTTAAAATAGATGACAAATCTGTCCAATTATAGGATGCTGTTAGCAGCCTTAACAATAGAAAGAGACTCATGGCCGACATTATCACCATAGAGAAACATACCAATATCGCGATCATTACCTTAAATAGCCCCGAAACGCGCAATGCCCTAGCTAGCGATATGTGTGCAGCGTTAGTGGATGCTCTCAAACAGGCTGATAATGATGCGAATATTAGCTGTATTATATTAGCAGCAGCAGGCAAAAGCTTTTGCGCGGGCGGTAATATTAAAGAGATTCGTGCCATGACCGCTGATCAAAAAATGACGCCGCTTCAAATTGAACATTGGTATAAAGAGGGTATTCAGCGCATTCCGCTCACTATGGCGGAAATATCTGTGCCTGTGATTGCGGCGGTTAATGGCCATGCCATTGGTGCGGGCAATGATCTGGCAACGATGTGCGATATACGCATTGCTGCAGAAGATGCAATATTTGCCGAGAGCTTTTTGCGCGTTGGAATCATCCCTGGGGATGGCGGGGCTTGGCTTTTACCGCGTATCATCGGTACGGCGCGGGCCAATCATATGCTGTTTACAGGTGAATTTATCGATGCACAAAAAGCCTATGATTATGGATTAATCTCTGAGGTTGTTGCGGGCGATAAATTGATGGAGCGTGCAATGGAGATAGCGCAGCAAGTGGCGTCTTTCCCGCCAATGGCCATTCGCAAAACCAAAGAATTGATGCGCAGCGCGGCATCAGCAACATTGAAAGAGAATCTCGACACAGCGGCAATTTACCAAGGTGTGCTTCAACAAATGGATGATCATCGCGAGGCGATTGATGCGATCCTTGAAAAACGTAAACCCAATTTTAAAGGGCATTAAGCGCAATATTATATGAGAGATTTTTAAGGGGAAAGAAAATGAGAGCAATAGTATCGGCTATGGTATTAGCACCGATAATGGTTATGACGAGCCATGCGCAAGAGCCTGTAAAAGGTGAAGCAACAGCCGCTACAAAAGAGGCCAATGCCAAGGTTGCGCAAAAATTGCCCATTGCCGATCAAAAAGATTTTGAAAATGCACGGCGCGGTTTTCTGGGTAAGATTGAAAAACCAGTATTAAACGCTGATGGCAGCGTTGCTTGGGATGTGGATCAATTTGATTTCATGAAAGGTGCTGCGCCTGATACGGTTAATCCATCGCTTTGGCGGCAGGGTCAGCTTAACAATATTCATGGCCTATTTGAAGTCACCAAAGGTATTTATCAAATTCGCGGCTATGATCTGGCGCAGATGACGTTGATTGCTGGCAAGAGCGGTTGGATTGTTATTGATCCATTAACGACGCCTGCACCTGCGAAAGCGGGCCTCGAGCTGGCTAATACAATTTTGGGCGAGCGTCCCGTAAGTGCCGTTATCTATACGCACAGCCATGGCGATCATTTTGGCGGCGTTTGGGGCGTTATTTCACAAGCTGATTATGCATCTGGTAAGGTTGATGTCATAGGCCCGCATGGTTTTTTACGCGAATCTATTGGTGAGAGCGTTATAGCGGGAACGGCAATGAACCGCCGTGTCCAATTTCAATTTGGTACGGGTCTGCCTGCTGGTAAAGATGGGCATGTTGGTGTCGGCTTGGGTCAAGCTTTATCGCGCGGCGATGTTGCGCTAATCCCGCCAACCAAAACGGTTGGTGCTGATGGCGGTGTCATGGAAATCGATGGCATCACATTTGATTTCATGGATGCTGGGGAAACCGAAGCACCTGCGGAATTGGTCTTTTATTTGCCGCAATTTAAAGCATTGCACAGCGCCGAAGTGGTAACGCGCAATTTCCACAATGTGCTGACACCGCGCGGCGCATTGGTGCGCGATACGCTGAAATGGAGCAAGGTGATTGACGAAATGCTCACCCGCTATGGCGTGAAATCGGATATATTATTGGCATCGCATCATTGGCCCACATGGGGGCGTGAAAATGTAGCAACTGCCCTTAAACACCAGCGCGGCCTTTATCGCTATGTTCACGATCAAACCATGCGCCAAGCCAATCAAGGAGCGACGATCCACGAGATTGCCGAAAATATTGGCGAGCCTGATTTTGCCCAAACTGATTTTGGCGTGCGCGATTATTATGGCACGCTCAACCATAATAGTAAGGCCGTGTATCAGCGCTATTTTGGTTGGTGGGATGGTGTTCCCGCCAACTATTATCAGCATCCCCCCGTGCAAGCGGCGGTAAAATATGTCGAGGCCTTTGGCGGTGCAGAAAAGGCATTAGCAATCGGCGAAAAAGCCTTTCAGAAAGGTGATTATCGCTGGGCGGCGACTATATTCAATCATATTGTCTATGCTAATCCAGCCAATGAAAATGCAAAAAAATGGCTTTCATCTTCTTATGAACAGCTTGGTTTTCAAAGCGAATCTGGCGCATGGCGCAATATATTTCTAAGCGGTGCTAAGGAGCTGCGCGAAGGCAATATTGGCAATGCAATAGTATCTACCGCTAGTGAGCGCGTGCTGAATAATATTCCAGCCATTGACTTGTTTGATTCCATTGCAACGCGGTTTAACCCATCAAAAATGCAAGGCGATGGCGGTATTATTCAATTTAATTTTCCGAATAGTGCGGTTAGCGTTGATTTGGGTAAAAGTGTATTATTCCCGCGCGCTATCAAAGGGGAAACAGAAGGTGTTAAATCCGATGCTAGCGTCACAATAAGCCGAGAGAATTTCACGAAAATATTGCTGCGTACAGCCAATCCTCTGGTGCTTATTCAATCGGGTGATATGCAAATATCGGGTGATACTGCTCTCTTAACGGCTTTGTTTAGTTCGCTTGATCCCGTTGACCCGCAATTTGATATTGTGACGCCATAATAGGAGTGTAGCCGCGTATGAAACACAAGAAAGCAACATATGAATCGTTTTAATTTTCCTACTATCAAGCCTGACCCTGCGCTCGAAGAATTGCGCAGCGAAGTACAGGCGTTTTTGCGTGCTGAAAAAGAAGCGGGAAATTTCCAGAGCGAGCCTGAGTGCTGGATGTCGTCTTCTGATCCTGAGTTTTCTCGCAAAATGGGTGCTCGCGGTTGGATTGGTATGAATTGGAAAGGCTATGGCGGCCATAATAGGAGCGCGTTAGAGCGTTATATCGTTACCGAAGAAACATTGCGCTTTGGTGCGCCTGTTGGTGCGCATTGGATAGCTGATCGGCAACATGCACCCATGCTGGTAGAGCATGGCACAGAAGCGCAAAAAGAGGATATATTGCCGCGTATTGCAGCGGGTGAATGTTATTTTGCTATTGGGCTTAGCGAACCGGGCGCTGGGTCTGATCTGGCTGCAGTTAAGACTAAGGCCGAGAAATTGCCTGATGGTAGCTGGAAATTAAACGGCCAGAAGATATGGTCTTCGGGGGCACAGCACGCCCATTATATGGTGTCATTGGTGCGCACGTCACCGCCTGATGGTCGCAATCGCCATGTTGGGCTTTCGCAAGTTTTAATTGATATGAGCGCTGATGGGGTGAGTGTAAAACCGATCAGAGACTTGGCAGGTGATGCGCACTTTAACGAAGTAACCTATGATGATGTCATCTTACCCGCTGATGCACTGCTGGGCGAAGAAGGCGGCGGTTGGAAGCAAGTGACCAGCGAGCTAGCGATGGAGCGATCTGGCCCTGAGCGATTTTTAAGCAGCTATACCACGCTGGAACAAGCGGTGATAGAATTGCAAGGTAAAATGGGCAGCAACGCTAAGGCACGATTGGGGCTAATCTATGCCAATTTACGCACATTGCGCGGCATGTCTTTTGGGATTGCGAACCTATTAGAACAGGGTATCTCACCTGAAACAGAGGCGGCCTTGGTCAAGGATTTGGGGAATACACTAGAAAATAAAGTAACGCAAAATGTACGTGCTATGTTGAGTGAATTACCGATAAGCGAACTAAGTGACACCATGAAACGAATTATCAATATCGGTGTGTTGCGCAGTCCGCCCAACACCTTACGCGGCGGTACCACAGAGGTGATGCGCGGTATCACAGCGCGTCAATTAGGTTTGCGGTGAGAGAATTATGATCGATATAGAGAGTTTAATCGCGCAGAGCGCTGCGAAGATAAATGAACGCCATGGCGGCCGCGATGTGCTGCATGGCGAGAGAGCACCAACCGCTTATTGGGATGCGATTATTGAAAACGGCTTACATCTGGCTTGGGCTTCAGAAGAAGCGGGCGGTTTTGGTGCGGAGCTCTCGGAAGTCGCTGGTGCAATATGGAATATGACGCCAGCGCCTGTGCCTTTTGTGGAAACTTTGATTGCCAATAAATTGCTGGAATTGGGCGGTTTGGAATTGGCCGAAGGGACAGCGAGCGTTGCAATGGGTGCAGCAGATGGTGCGCTTATCATTCCCTTTGCAAATGCGGTGGATGATGTGGTGCTGTTTGCTGATGGCCAAATTATGCAATATAAAAGTAAGGATCTGGAGTTTCATAGCATTGATAGCTTATCCCCTGATACGGATGGGGTCGCTGATTTTTCAAAGGCCAATCCGATTAATAATATGCAGACCAATATATCGCGTTTCAGCATAGAAGCGATTATTTTGACCCTGCGCTGCGTGCAGATGGCGGCGGTGATGGACGGGGCTTTATCGCTATCGATTGACCATGTATCAGCGCGCGAACAATTTGGCAGGCCGCTGTCTAAATTTCAGGCCATCCAGCATCAATTGGCCGAGGCCGCATCGCAAGTCGCCGCAGCCAATATGGCGGCATCGCAAGCATGTGCGGCGCTAAGCCAAGATATTGAAAGCGCATGGCACGAAGCCGTCATAGCCAAAGTGCAAATTTCTGATAGCGTCGAGAGTGCGACATCGGCGTTCCAACAAGTTCATGGGGCGATTGGTTATACGATGGAATATGATTTGCATCATTATACACGCCGCCTTTGGGCATGGCGCGATGCACTGGGGAATGAACATTTATGGGTAAAAAAATTGGGTGATGACCTGGCATCAAAAGATAAAGACCAACTTTGGCAAGGCGTAACAACAGGCGTTTGGCAATCATAATTATAGAAGGACTATGACAATGAAAACGAAAATCACCGAATTATTCAATATCAAACATCCCATCATTCAGGGCGGTATGCATTATGTCGGCTTTGCCGAAATGGCCGCAGCGGTCTCCAACGCTGGCGGATTAGGAATTATCACTGCGCTCACGCAACCATCCGCCGAAGCATTAGCCAATGAAATAGCGCGGTGCCGTGAAATGACCGATAAACCTTTTGGTGTAAATCTGACATTTCTGCCTGTCGTAAATTCTCCCGATTATCCCGGTATGGTAAAGGCCATTATTGAGGGCGGTGTTACCGTGGTGGAAACGGCTGGCAATAACCCTGTGCAGGTTTTGCCCGCGCTGCATGAAGCGGGCATTAAAGTCATCCATAAATGTACATCGGTGCGCCATGCCTTAAAAGCACAGAGCATCGGCTGTGATGCGGTGAGCGTTGACGGGTTTGAATGCGGTGGCCACCCTGGCGAAGATGATATTCCCAATATGATATTGCTACCCCGTGCTGCCGATGAATTGGATATTCCCTTTGTATCCTCTGGCGGACAAGCCGATGGCAGATCATTAGTGGCATCTTTGGCTATGGGCGCTGATGGTATGAATATGGGCACACGTTTTATTGCAACCAAAGAAGCCCCTGTGCATCAAAATGTGAAGGATGCGATTGTCGCAGCTAGCGAATTAGACACGCGCCTTGTCATGCGTCCGCTCCGCAATACTGAGCGGGTGTTGACCAATAAAGCCGTTGAGAAATTGCTCGAAATTGAAAAAGAAAAAGGCGATGATTTGCAATTTACCGATGTGATTGAACAAGTCGCGGGCGTCTATCCGAAAATTATGCAAGAAGGTACTATGGATGCAGGCGCATGGTCGTGCGGCATGGTGGCTGGTCTGATTAATGATATTCCAACCTGTCAGGAATTGATTGACAATATTATGGCCGAGGCCGATGCGATTATCAATGAGCGCCTTAAGGGTTTTCAGAGCGCATAAACCATGCAAGGTGATTTGACCGATCAACAATGGGCATTGGTGCGCGCGCGTCCCAATGCCATTGACTATGCTGATCTGGAGCATTTATATTATCTGGGGAATTACACGCGCGATATAGGGGTTTCGCTCACGCGCATGATGGAAAATGCTTATGATTGGGAGCATCTTCCCTTCATCCATAGCTCTTCTTTTTCTTCGATAGATATAATAGACAGCGGTTCATGGGGATGGCGAGCAAAATTGGGCGTTCCACGAGGCGGCTATCAATTACTTGATTTGCGGGTCGATAAGGCCAATCATTATTGGGTCTCAACCGTGTTCCATGGTTTTGGTGAAGGCATGGAAATCCATACACAAGCGCGAGACATTGATGGCAATAAAATAAACGTCGATGTGCGTTTCTATCTACCCGAAAAGCCCAATATGGTTATGGGGCCGGTCACATTGGCCTATATGAAAAAACAATATAAGCGGCTCTATGATGAAGATGAAGGCTTAATGTTAGGGCGGCAAGAGGCATTGGATGGCCATAAATCTAAAGCCCAAGCGCCCGATAGATGGAGCGTAAAATTAAGCGATTTGGATGAAACTCAAACCTATCCAATCGCCTT
>CALDZL010000056.1 GCA_937944295.1 uncultured Sphingorhabdus sp. | reverse complement strand
AAGACCAAAGTCAAGGCCAAACTTTACCAAAGTCCGCTAATTTTACGGGTAAGGCGCAAAATCTGGCAAAAAAGCGCGCTTATGGTAAGAAAATACATGAAAATATCCACGACTCGGTGGCAGGGAAAGGGACAAGGCAAGTGACGAGTCAAGAGACAGGACAAGTGACAGGGCATCGGTCCAAAAAAAGCTCCAATTCAGGCGCGCATTCAAGGCATAACCCAGCTTCAACCCGCAACACAGGTAGAGGTCGCGAAGGCGGTGCGGCGTGGATATGGGGCGCTCATGCGGCGCGGGCGGCCCTGTTTAACCCCAAACGCACAATACATGAAATCCTTATCACCGAGACAGCGCAGCACCGATATAGCGGACAGGCGCAGCATTCCGACATAAATGCAGAGCGTCATCCCAGCCCTAAAATTGTTCTGCCGCAAGTTCTTGATAAAACCGTGCCGCGCGGGGCTGTGCATCAAGGCATCGCTATCAAAGCCGCACCGCTCGAGTGGAAACCGCTCGAAGTTATTGCCGATGCCGCTGATGATAACGCCTTGATACTCGTACTGGATCAAATCACAGATCCGCATAATGTCGGGGCGATGTTGCGGCTATCCTCTGCCTTTGGGGTGAGCGCCCTTGTCATGCAGACCCGCAAAGCGCCGCCGCTCTCTGGCGCTTTGGCTAAGGTAGCGGTGGGCTGCCTCGAAACGGTGCCCGTCTGTCTTGAAACTAATATCGCCAATACGCTGCTAAATTTACAGCGCTTCGGCTGGCAGGTCACGGGGCTGGCGGGGGAGACTGAGCTGCCGCTCAGCCAAGCTCTATCTGGCGGGGGCAAGCGCGTCATTGTTATGGGCGCAGAAGGGGCTGGGCTGCGCGAGCGGGTGCGCAAGAGCTGCAATCAACTGGCGAAAATCCCAATGATGAGCGGCAATGCCACAGGTCAAGCTATTCTGGGTCAAACTATTCTGGGTCAGGCCGAGAGCCTAAACGTTGCCACGGCGGCAGGCATAGCGCTTTATGAGGCGCGGCGGGGGTAGCCTTCAATTAACTAATCAATCAAATCGCCATGCCTATTGGAGTCGAATCTTTCTAAATTATTTTTTTCTGGAAACCACATAAAAACATAAACTAACGATTGAGAGATTAAAAAATAATTAGTATTCTAGATACTGACTCCAGCCCATCATATCTTCCATATATTTAAAACAGAACACCCACGGTTATGATAAGAAAGAATTTTTCTACCTTTTTACAATATTCAGCAACATCTTTATTTTGCGTAGCAAATCTAAGCGGAGAAATTTTCCGCATCGGTGATACAATATAAAAATTCTTATTAGTCCGAGAAATCAATCCTGACATGTTTTATTTTCTTTCGTTTATTAAATAACTACGAAACAACATTATAATATTTAAGTAATATAAAAGCTATACAGAAATACGTCTTGCCCTGCCACGCACCTATCATGTTGATACTCTTCATGAATTATAAGGCACCTAATTGCGCCAGAACCTAATTCACTCACCCACGCGCCTGCGAATTTATCCCGAAAGCCCCTGCGACAATAAACCCGCGTCCTGCGGCGGCTTGACCCCTGAATATATCGCCCTACAGTTCTTATCTGTGGTGTAGAGACAGGAGGCGTGAATGAGCGATCCCTTAAAAGGGCATGAATTTCCCAAACCCAAACCGCGCGCGGTCGATTATGACATCGCGATAGACACGCATGTCCCCCCCGAAACCCTAAGCGACAAAATCGCTTATGGTTTTGTACGCTTTTTACGCTTTTTTGCTGATAAGTTTTTCGCCAAACGCTATGGCCACCGCGCGGTTGTGCTCGAAACGGTCGCCGCGGTTCCAGGCATGGTTGGCGGGTTGTGGCAGCACCTCTCCGCCCTGCGTAAAATGCGCGATGATGAGGGCTGGATCAGAACCTTGCTGGATGAGGCAGAAAATGAGCGCATGCATCTAATGACCTTTATTGAAATCGCGCAGCCAAATGGGTTTGAGCGGTTTTTAATTATGTCGGTGCAGCTTATCTTTTATAATTGCTATTTCTTTTTATATCTCTTTTCTTCGCGCACGGCCCACCGTGTTGTCGGCTATTTTGAAGAAGAGGCCGTCATAAGCTACACGCAATATTTGCAAGAAGTCAGGCAAGGCAAGCAAGAGAATATTCCCGCCCCGCAAATTGCCATTGATTATTGGAATCTAGATAAAGATGCGCGGCTTGAGGATGTTATTATTGCTGTGCGCGCCGATGAGGCCGAGCACCGCGATGTTAATCATGGCTTTGCGCAAATTCTGGGCGAAAAGCGCGCCAGCGCTAAACTTTCCAGAGCTAAATTTTAAAGTCTAAATTTTAAAGTCTAAATTCGAGTTTCGCTAAACTGTAAGGCATTAGCCAGTTAAAGCCCGATAGGCTTGAGAGAGTATTGAAAATCGGGCTCGTGTCATAAATACAGGCAATATCCTATTGTAATACTATAATATTTTATTAACCATAAATATTTGGCGGATTTGCCTTATGGTTACGAATGGCTTAAATGCGATTTGTGTCATGATACATGACGTCCGCATTAAGACACGACGATTAAGAGACAAATATGATTGTTGAGATAGCCCTAT
>CALDZL010000055.1 GCA_937944295.1 uncultured Sphingorhabdus sp. | reverse complement strand
ATTGAAGCACTTGATTTCCTTCAAGCAGAAATAGCAGCAACTCGCAGCCGACTATCTGCAATCGATGCCGCCGCTGGATATTGGGAAGCTTTAGGTCGTTTCAACACGGCAGTAGGTGGCTGGCCGAGAACTTAGAATATTGCAGGTAGCATTATTATCAGCCGATAGATGGCCCAGAGCGTTGTTGTGAGCCGTGCTTCTGCTGTCGTTCAAATTTTCGTTGCTGGTACACCCAATTTGGCTGATCCATTTCATTGATATAAAGATGCATATTATCTCGATGTCTGGTCATGGCAACATAGGCTAGATGACGATCCATTGAACGGGAGGTGAGGACGTAGGCGGTATTTACTGTTGCGCCTTGGGATTTATGAATGGTAACGGCATACCCATGATCAAAATTGGTATATTTGCGAGGGTCAAATGTTACGGTAAGTGGTGGTTCACCATCGAGTAGTACGGCAAGTTTTGTTTCACTTACAGTTGAGACCGTTCCGAGCATACCATTCTTGACATCTAATTCTCGGTCATTGCGTGAGAATACAATTCGGTCACCCTCTGCAAAAGCGCGCTTGCCGATTTCAGTTTGAAACAGAACTTCAGGTTGTAAGCGATCTTCCCATTTTAGTGCTGCACGAATGGCTTGGTTGAGTGCATGTACATCCTTACGACGATGAGCAAAGGCAAGACGTGTGGTATTTGTGCCATTGGCCGCAATATCCATTGCATACGCTTCAACCAGTGCTTCGATAGTTTCATTTCTAGCTTTACCATGTTTAACAGCATTATGCTTGGAATAAATGTTTACGGCATCTGATATATTACCTTTCGCCAAATCTTGCGAAGCAAGTTTCTGCCAGTCGCTACGTTGACGATGGATTTCAGTAAGGTTGGCTGAGTTGTGGTGTTTGACTAGATTGCGGAATGGCGTTCCGGCCTCAATAGGCTGTAATTGATCAGGATCACCAACCAATACCAACTTTGCACCAAGTTCTTCTATTTTTGCAGCAATACGAGAGAGTTGTCGCGTGCTAATCATGCCTGCTTCATCAACTACCAGTACATCACCTTTTTGAATGGGTTCATATCCATTCTCCCAACTTGTTTCCAGTGAAGCCAATGTACGGCTCTTAATACCAGAAGCAGTTTCCAATCCATCTGCAGCTTTGCCTGCCAATGTTGCTCCGTGAACGGTTATGCCTTGATGTTTCCATGCTTCCATTGCGATTGCAAGCAACGTACTTTTACCAGCCCCTGCTAATCCTATAATACATGCATATTGATCTTTACCCAGAATATGATCGAGTGCGACCAATTGTTCTTTACTTAGTCGTCCACCAAACTCACGCTTCATTTCAGAATTCTTTGTACGAACAGCTTTTGCTACATATCTGCTGGCAACACCATAACCATTAGTGGAAGCCATCTTATGAATGGCTTGGTAAAGTCTCTCCTCGGCTTGCTGGTAATCATGCGTGGTAAAAGACGGTGTATTACCAGCATTTTTATCATCCAGTCTTATCAATTCGGCTGATTGAAGGGCTTTGTCTGTTGCGTCTTTAAGCGCGAAAGGATCATCAATACGCTTGGCAAGTGCATTGAGAACGTCAATGCGCTCAAAACTAGCTTTCATTTTGGAAACATGTCCCAATACCAGAGCAGGATTTTGTAATAACTGATTCCGCGTGAATGGTAGACTATCCAGTGGCAGATCAAGAGTTTGGTTCGGATCGTTGCCTAATGCAGATTCGAGTGTGGCATTAAAGTCATTATCTGCATTATGTGTCTGAGCGTCCCTTTCCAACGATCTTCGCTCGCCAAGATGCCTATTTATAAGAGCCTGTTGCTCTCTGTTATCCAATTGTCGAAGATGTTCAACTTCAGCTTCAAACTCCAGAACTAATTTCTGATAACTTCCACTAGCCTTGAGAAATAAAGCTTTCAAACCTTTGGGTAGTCTAGCATGCCGTGCTTTCAATGCAGCGATCTTGCGAAATTTCTGTGCAGCTATCAGATCAGTCCGTTCTTTTCTTTGACGCGCAATTAGTTCAGAGCGTTTGAAGACAAAACCCGCATCGGGTACATTTGCTGTAGATGATACTTCTTGATCTACATTTGGAAATGATACGTCTTGTAACTGTGAAATGACTGCTTCAATGGATGGCAAGTATTTTTCATCACCAAGTCTTGCTCGTAAGTCCTTCGTCTTTACGTCACACCAGCGTGATAGCGACCAAATCTTACCATTCGCATCAACTGCCACAAAACCACGTCGATCGCCGCGTGCCAGTAGGAAACCATGATCTTTTAGTGCAGCTTTAAATGAAGCAAGAGAATCCGACTGCTGCCAGCTTTTTTGGAATTTAGCTTTTAAATCTTTGGGATCATGCTTAAGTCGTTTTGCTTGTCCATGCTCTTCACGACTGTAGTTCAGTGGATCACGTTTAGCTTTATGCTCGAACCCCTCTGGCATATCCCATTTATGAGTGAGATAGAGTTCCTGTGAGATATCGCCAAGCTTGCGCTTGTAATGAGAGAGTTTGATTGCTTTCATCTGCAAAGCATCAACGCGCGACCAAACGCAATGAGCATGGTGGCGTCCGTTCTTTTCATGAAACACGATTGCGCGTGGCTGCCCAACAAGGCCTAGCTTACGCTCCACATCAGCAATGGCCTTCTCAAATGCTTCCACTGAAACAATTGCACCAATAGGAGGATTAAGCGATAGCGAGAATAAATACTTTTGGCATTGCGTAGCTTGAGAAACCGCATCAACTTCTGCAAAGGCTCCAAATAGATCATCTGCCATGAACCCGTCAATCGCATGAATGGTAACATGATCATTGTCACGTGGGTTCATCAGATGCTCGGCCAATTTTGCCCCATAGCCTCGTTCATTGCCTTCCAGAATCATGGATTCTTACCTAGAGCTTTCATCAGCAAAGATCGGAGCGCCTGCAAATGATTGTTAGCTTCAATAATTTGTGCCTTTGTATCTTCATCCTCAATAAATACACCAATATTTGCGTGATAAGCTAGTTGATTGAGATTACTGGCAATGCGGGATTGACCCAACAAGGCTAGAGCCTCCGCTGCGGCTTTCTTGTCTTCCACCACATTCTTCGGGCGTCGTTTGCGCCGCTTAGCCTGCTCAGCAAACACACAGGCTCTAATATATGCACTCAGCGTCATACCATCGGCTAACTGCTCCAACTTCTCTCGTTCTTCTTGTGTCAACCGTAATGTTATTGGCGAGATGGATGAACGTTTTTTTTGCTTATGTTTTTTGTTCCGAGACTTGTTTGTTGAAGCAACATTCGTCTTGTTTTCTGCTGCATTGCCAAATGCAGAAGCCGCCTTACTGCTAATATCTGAAAATTCTTTTGCAAAACTCATGGTGATGGCTCCCACGTCTCAGGAGAAGTCCTTTCAGCAGAGAAAGCATCTTCATGCTCGATATCATTCACGTCATCAAAAGAGGCATGTTTAAACTCGGCAAGCATGTGGGTAATTTCTTCATCACCCTTGAGAATCTCAGACCACTCCTCTAACGTCTCAAGAAGCAAATCAGAAGGAGGAAAAGGTTCTAGATTATTCTCTCCTTCTGCACCAACGTATTTTTACCACCACAAATTTGCTCTAAGACGTTGAAAGGTAAAGACTTTTTCGAGTTCAAAAAGCCTTCACCGCGTCTGTACGGACTATGCTCTAAAAACACCAATTTCAGCACTAATCTTTGCAAGTCAAAACGCCCACTTTCCCATATTTTACAAGGGCTTGAGAGGAATTGGAAAGAGAGTTCAAACAAGTCACTGAAGGTATCTCTTTTTTGAGGTTTTATAGAGCTTCTTTCCACTGCAAGGCGGCGTTTTTTCTCCAATTGATCAATTTTATCCTCATAAGCGTTTGCAACAACTTGATTATCGGTCTCAATAATACGCTCAACCAGTGAGCCAATTTGCTTTTCCAAGTCCACAGCCTCTTTTTTAAAGGCTTTCAGGCGATCCTGCGCTTGCCCCACATGCATTGCATAGGCATCTTTAAACATCGTCTTGAACAATGCCACCAATGACGGGGTGGGCTGAACTCCTGTTAGAAGTTCCTTGAATTCCTTTTCCATCTTATCGCGGTTGATCATCTTGCTATATTGATCACAACCTTTGGTGCGGCACCAAAAATAGGGATACATTTTGGTTTTGCCTTTTGTCCAACCAGCCGTCATTGGCGTACCGCAGCTTGAACAACATACAGCGCCCCTAAGTGGAAAATCATTATGCAGGTCTTTTCGTTTGGGTGCATACACGCCGCCATTCAATATCTCTTGTATTTTAAGGTGCGTTTCATAAGAGATGATTGGCTCATGTCTGCCAAGCCGTGCTTTTACATTCCAACATGGCGCTTCAACATAACCAGCATAAACGACCTTGCGCAGTAAACGTGCAACAGATTGGCGACGTACTTCTCCATTAGGTAAGTCTTTTGGGAAATAAGGACATTGTTCCAAAAATTTTCGTACTGCAAATTGCGTATTTAACCTGCCAGTCGCATATCCTTCCAAAGCCTGCCTAACGGTTGTGGCAACAGGTTCATCAATGGTCAGTTCTTTACCACCTCGTTTTGAGTTGACGTACTTATAGCCAATGGGCGCACGGAAAATCCAAAAACCCTGTTCAACACGGGCTTTCATTTTCTGGATGACTTGGCGACGATTTTGTTTGCGTTCAAGCTGACCTTGCGCGGCTAAAATGGTTTCGATGAATTCACCTTCTGGTGTATCTTCAAAATTAAAATTCAGACATTCACGCTTGGCATTACGACTTGCCATTTCACGGGTGAGTTTCAAATGAAACTCCGTATCACGGGCATAGCGTTTCAGATCATCGAAGATGACAACATAATTATCATCAGATTTAGCATCGAGGTAAGCAAGCAGCGCCACCATGCCCGGGCGATTTATAAAATCACCGCCGCCTGAT
>CALDZL010000054.1 GCA_937944295.1 uncultured Sphingorhabdus sp. | reverse complement strand
GGGGTTATGCATCGTCATTCCGCTGCCTCCATAGTTTCTGGCAAACTATCCGAACCTTTGCGTTCATTTATACGGCGCTCCATCTCTGGACGGAAATGACGGATAAGCCCTTGGATTGGCCAAGCAGCAGCATCACCAAGTGCGCAAATTGTATGGCCTTCGACTTGCTTTGTGACCTCATATAAAGTGTCAATATCTTCAATCTCAGCATTGCCATCGCGCATTTTTTCCATAACGCGCCACATCCAGCCCGTGCCTTCGCGGCATGGCGTACATTGACCGCAGCTTTCATGCTTATAGAAATAGCTTAGGCGGCTAATCGCGCGGACAATATCGGTGCTTTTATCCATGACAATGACCGCCGCCGTGCCAAGACCACTGCCCAGATCACGCAGCCCATCAAAATCCATAGGCGCGTCCATAATCTGCGCTGCTGGAACCAAGGGAACCGATGAACCACCGGGGATTACCGCCAGCAGATTATCCCAACCGCCCGTAATGCCGCCGCAATGTTTTTCGATCATATCTTTGAACGGAATGCTCATCGCTTCTTCGACAACGCAGGGTTTTTCAACATGACCAGAAATTTGGAACAATTTCGTACCGTGGTTATTCTCACGGCCAAAGGATTTGAACCAGCTCGCACCGCGCCGCATGATTGTTGGCACAACGGCAATGCTCTCCACATTATTCACCGTTGTTGGGCAACCATAAAGCCCTGCTCCAGCGGGAAATGGAGGTTTCAAACGCGGTTGACCTTTTTTGCCTTCAAGGCTCTCAATCATCGCGGTTTCTTCGCCGCAGATATAAGCCCCAGCTCCGCGATGGACGAATACATCAAAATCATAGCCTGATTTCGCCGCATTTTTACCGAGCAAGCCTGCATCATAAGCTTCGGCGACAGCCGCTTCTAACACACGGGCTTCTTGAATATATTCGCCGCGCACATAAATATAGGCCGCCCGCGCGCGCATCGCAAAGCCCGCAATCAATGCACCTTCGATTAATTTATGCGGATCATGGCGCAATATTTCACGGTCTTTACAGCTTCCAGGCTCTGACTCATCGGCATTAATGACCAAAAAGCTAGGACGCGGATTGCCATTGCGATCTAATGGCGCTTCTTTGGGCATGAACGACCATTTCAAACCCGTGGGAAAACCAGCTCCTCCGCGACCACGCAAGCCCGATGCCTTCATTTCCTCGATGATAGCATCATTGCCGCGCTTGATAATATCTTTGGTTTTATCCCAATCACCGCGCTTTTGCGCCGCTTTTAGACCAGCGTCTTGAAATCCATAGACATTGGTAAAAATCCGATCTTTATCTTGGAGAAAATCAAAACTCATACCTGTAACTCCGCATAATCGTCATGCTGAATTTGGTTCAATATCTCCATCGCAGCAGGCCCTGAAACAAGTTCAGGGTAACGACAGTATAAGAAAATTTCAAAACTCATTTGCCATCACCTTCGGTTTCACGGCCTTTGGCTTTCGATGCCTTAGCGATAAAAACGATTCCAAGAATGAAAAATACCAACAATCCATTATTGCCAGAAATCATTCCCAATGTGCCCGTCACAAAAAAAGCAATGCCCGCTAACATCATATTGCTGGGCAATTTATCGGAAATATTCTCGGAAAGCTCTTTAACTTCTTTCATTACCATTCCTTCCGATAGTCATGATTTTTTTCAACCATAGCCGCTAGACTTGTAACGCCGCCTTCGGGTTCGGACGTATGACGCCCTTTTATCTGCGTACCCGTTTTTGGTTTTTTATCGGCGGCCAGAGCATCCAACACAGCGGTTGTTTTATCATAGTCCAGATCTTCATAATTATCATCATTGATCTGCACCATAGGCGCCGTTGCGCAATTGCCCATACATTCCACTTCGGTAAGCGTGAACAGGCCATCGGGGGTAGTTTTACCCTTGACCATACCGCGATTTTTGCAAGCCGCCATCACATCATCGCTGCCGCGTAGCATACATGGCGTCGTACCGCATACTTGGACGTGATATTTACCAACAGGTGCCAAATTATACATAGTATAAAAAGTCGCCACTTCATAAGCGCGCATATAAGGAATATCGAGCTGCGCTGCGACATATTCAATCACGGGAACGGGCAGCCATCCTTGTGTATTGGTTTCCTTGCCAACTTGGCGCTGGGCCAAATCAAGCAGAGCCATAACAGCGGATTTTTGACGACCAGCAGGATATTTCGCAATCTCGCGATTGGCGGCTTTTTGCGTTGCGGGCGTGAATTTGAAATCGCCCCATTTGGCATAAACTTCTGCTTCATCTGGTATGTTTTGAGTATCAGCCATCACAAAACCTCGTCACCCTGAACTTGGTTCAGGGTCTCTTTGTTAATAATAACCATCGCCTCTTCACGCACAACAGATGCTGAAACAAGTTCAGCATGACGAAGGTTATGACGCGCAATCACCGGTCGCACTCCCCGAATACAATGTCCATCGCGCCTAAAATGGCAGTAGCATCGGAGAGCATATGCCCACGGCTCATGAAATCCATTGCCTGCAAATGCGAAAATGCGGTTGGGCGGATTTTGCAGCGATAGGGTTTGTTGCTGCCATCGGCCACCAAATACACACCAAACTCCCCCTTAGGGCTCTCGGTTGCCACATAGACTTCACCCGCTGGAACGTGAAAGCCTTCTGTGTACAATTTAAAGTGGTGAATGAGCGATTCCATTGAGCTTTTCATTTCAGCGCGTTTTGGCGGCACAATCTTGCGATCATCGCTCGCAATTGGCCCATCGGGAATATCGCGGATACATTGTTGGATGATTTTTGCGCTTTGATAGACTTCTTCGACGCGGACCATGAAACGATCATAACAATCGCCTTTTGTACCTACAGGAATCTCAAAATTCATATCGGCATAAACATCATAAGGCTGTGATTTGCGGATATCCCATGCTATTCCAGCAGCACGGATCATCGGGCCGCTAAAGCCCCATGCAATCGCATCTTCTTTGCTCACCGTCGCTATATCAACATTACGTTGTTTGAAAATACGGTTATCAATGACCAAGCTCATCGCATCGCCAAATAATTTGGGAAGCCGCGTTTCGCACCATTCGCTAATGTCGGTTAGCAATTTTAATGGCACATCTTGATGCACACCGCCTGGGCGATAATAGGCGCTGTGCATGCGCGCGCCCGAAGCCCGTTCAAAGAAATTCAAACAATCTTCGCGCAATTCAAACACCCATAGATTGGGCGACATTGCGCCAACATCCATGACATGCGCACCAATATTGAGCATATGATTACAAATACGGGTAAGTTCGGCGAATAAGACGCGCAAATATTGCGCGCGTTTTGGTACGTCTAAATCGAGCAATTTCTCAATCGCCAACACATAGCTATGTTCCATACCCAAAGGCGAGCAATAATCGAGACGATCAAAATAAGGCAAAGCTTGCAGATAGGTTTTATATTCGATCAGCTTTTCAGTGCCGCGATGCAGCAATCCAACGTGCGGATCAATACGCTCTACAATCTCGCCGTCCAATTCCATCACCATGCGCAAAACGCCGTGCGCCGCAGGGTGCTGCGGGCCAAAATTCAGCGTATAATTTTGAATTTCAATGTCACCAACAGTCTCTTCGTTCTTGGAGGTTATCATTTCAGGAAGCTCGTTCATTTCTTAGCTCCTTTTTTCGGCGTAGCTTTTTTGGCAACTTTTTTAACAGGTTTTTTAACTGCCTTATCGCTTTTTTTTGCCGCTTCTATATTCGCAGCCTTACCCGCGCCAGTTTTGCTTAGCTTGTCGGTCGTTTTAGCTGTTTTAACAGCTACATCTTTCGGTGCTTTTTCATCGCCAGGAAGAATATAATCAGCCCCTTCCCAAGGCGACATAAAGTCAAAACTACGAAAATCTTGCGCCAATTTCACAGGCTCATAAACTACGCGCTTGGCTTCCTCGCTATAGCGCATTTCGACATAGCCCGTGAGCGGGAAGTCTTTGCGAAATGGATGACCCTTAAATCCATAATCGGTCAATATACGGCGTAAATCAGGATGCCCATCGAACAAAACACCATAGAGATCAAATACTTCACGCTCCAACCAATCAGCCACAGGCCAAACATTGGTAACCGTGGGAACAGGCATGTCTTCATCGGTGGATATTTTCACGCGCAAACGGTGATTTTTAGTCAAACTCAGCAGATGATAGCAAATCTCAAAACGCAGTGAACGATCGGGATAATCAACACCCGCAATTTCAACAAGCTGCTGATATTCATGCTCATCGCGCAACAAAGTCATAACCTCGACGATAGAATCGGGCTTAATGGTCAATGATATTTCATCATTAGCCAAAGCTACATTTAAGCAATTTTTGCCCAATGCCTTTTTTAGCGCATTTATCGCGCCTTTAGGGTTATCAATTTGCGGTGCATTATGACCCATGATGGCTCCTTAACGCTCTATTGTGCCGACACGGCGGATTTTACGCTGCAATTGCATCACACCATATAATAACGCCTCAGCCGTTGGCGGACAACCTGGCACATAGATATCAACGGGAACGATACGGTCACAACCGCGCACAACGCTGTAGCTGTAATGGTAATAGCCTCCGCCATTGGCGCAACTCCCCATGGAAATAACATATTTGGGTTCTGACATTTGATCGTAAACGCGGCGCAAGGCAGGCGCCATTTTGTTGCACAATGTACCCGCGACAATCATTACATCGCTCTGACGCGGGGATGCACGCGGAACTACGCCGAAACGCTCCATATCATAGCGCGGCATATTCACATGGATCATCTCCACCGCGCAGCATGCCAAACCGAAGGTCATCCACCATAGAGAACCTGTACGCGCCCATTGAAATAAATCTTCGGTTGACGTGACTAAAAAACCTTTATCATTCACTTCATTGGATAGATCATTGAAGAAATTCTGATCAGGCGGCGTATCATCTGATGCCAGTAATGACTCAGGTGTTTTTGGTAGATTGGATGTATCTACTCCCATTCTAACGCTCCCACTTTCCATGCATAAATATAACCAATGACCAGTTCAAATAGGAATAATATCATCGTACCCCAGCCAACCCAACCTGTATAATCTAAGCTGACTGCCCATGGGAATAAAAATGCAACTTCCAAATCAAAGATGATGAATAAAATCGCTATAAGATAAAAACGCACGTCAAATTGAGAGCGCGAATCCTCAAAAGCAGGAAAGCCGCATTCATATTCTGTTAGCTTGTTTTCTGTTGGGTTATCCGCTCCTGTGAGCTTTGCAACGCCCATAGGCAGAAACACAAAGGCTGATGATAAGATCACAGCTATTACTAAGAAGAGTAAAATTGGCAGATATTGAGATAGATCAGTCAATGGATAGACTCATTTTATTACTAAAGTTACCGCGCTTTTAGGCGTAAGAACAGATCGCTGCAAGGGGTTGGGTTGTGGTTTTTTATCAAAAATATAATAAAGTCGAGAATTATAGCAAGATTATCAGTAAATTCTATATTTTCCGCACCTTATTGAGAACGCAACGCATTAACAAGCATCTTATGCAAACGACTATGCAGCATATCGGTTGATGCCAGTAATTGTTCATCACATATGACGGGACTGCGGCCTTTAAAGTCGGTCACAAACCCCCCAGCCTCACGCACGATCAAACATCCAGCAGCCGTGTCCCAAGGTTGCAATCCAGATTCCCAAAATCCATCGTAGCGGCCCGCTGCTAGCCAAGCCAGATCAAGAGATGCAGCACCAAAGCGTCTTATGCCGGCTACTTTAGGGCCAAATTCATCAAAGATTTTGTTCCATTCCGCAAAATCACCATGCCCTTTATAGGGCGTACCAGTCGCCAAAAGCGCTTCGTTTAAATTTTTGCGCCCCGATACGCGAAGGCGGCGTTCCCCTAGCCAAGCACCGCGTGATTTTTCAGCCCAGAAACTCTCATCGGTAAGCGGTTGATACACCAATGCTGTTATAATATCGCCCCAACCCTTACCATCAAGACGTCTTTCTTGCACAGCAATAGATATGGCAAAATGCGGAATACCATGCAAAAAATTGCTCGTCCCATCGAGCGGGTCAATTATGAAGCGCGGTTTATCCTTATCATTAACAATCTCGCCGCCCTCTTCCATCAAGAAGTTCCAATCGGGCCGCGCATGCAAAAGCTCATCATAAATGGTACGTTCGGCTTTTTGATCCGCCTTAGATACAAAGTCCGCTGGTCCTTTTTTCGACACTTGCAGATGCTCAACCTCGCTAAAATCACGGCGTAGCCGAATAGCAGCTTTGCGAGCAGCACGTTCCATGACAGAAATTAAACCAGTTTTTGCAGGCATTTTAATCTCCGCCTTTGAGGATATTATACCCTCGGTCCATTATTAATCGGCTTTTCGCACATATTCACGGGCATAGACATCCACGACTATGCGCGTTCCAGCAGCAATAAAAGGCGGCACCATTACGCGCACACCATTATCGAGCACCGCAGGTTTATAGCTTGAAGAAGCTGTCTGCCCCTTGACGACGGCATCGGCTTCAACAATTTCTGCCTCAATATGATCAGGGAGCTGAACCGAAATAGGCTTTTCGTCATAAAGCTCCAACGTCACATCCATACCATCGGTCAAAAAAGCGACTTCTTCACCCAACATATCGGCGTTGAGATTAATCTGCTCATAATTTTCATTATCCATAAACACCAAGAAAGACTCATCTTGGTAGAGATATTGAAATTCTTTGGTATCAAGACGTACTTTTTCAACTGTATCAGCGCTGCGAAAACGCACATTGGTTTTGCGTCCATCGATCAAATTTTTCATTTCAACCTGCATATACGCACCGCCTTTACCAGGCTGCGTGTGCTGAATCTTAGCAACTTTCCATAGGCCTTTTTCATATTCCAAAATATTACCTGGACGGATGTCGACACCGCTGATTTTCATAATCTGTCTCGCTTATTATATGCCATTATTTTCGCTGTTGATGCGCCGTGTAACGCCAAGCCTATTATGAAGCAAGCCTATCTATGCAGATAAGAGCGTATCAAATGCCTTTACGGCATGATCTGGTCCCTTTGGATCATTCCATATTCCGCCGCTCACCGCGATAAAATCTGCGCCTGCTGTTATCAATGGCTGAGCATTATCGGCAGTAATCCCGCCAATAGCAACGCATGGCACTTCCATCACTGCCGACCATTTTTTTAAAATATCAATTTCAGCTTTATGCGATACTATTTTGGTTTGCGTTGGGAAAAACGCGCCAAAAGCAACATAATCTGCGCCAGCCTCTCCTGCCTCCATCGCCAGATGGCGGCTATCATGACAAGTAATGCCAATTTGCATATCATCACTCAATATCGCGCGCGCTTCCGCTATGGGCATATCGCCCTGCCCCAAATGGACACCATCGGCCTTAAGACGCTTAGCAAGCGCGGCATCATCATTAACAATAAAGGCCGTATCATATTGCGCACAAATTTCTTGCAGCGGCCCTGCAAGTTCAGCTGCTTTATGCTGGTCTAAACCCTTTACGCGAAATTGAAAAGCAGCAACATAGGCCGCATTAAGTGCCATTTCTAATTGGTTAGGAAAATCTCCACCAGTTTCCAGCGGAGATATTAGATATAATTCGCACGGCCTTAATTCATTCATGCGATGCGCATTAGAGCCTTTACGTGCAAGATGCACTATAAATTTGGTCTATTGCACTGTCCAATGCGCTATCAAATTGCTCATCATCCATATGATTGCGTAAATCTTGCAGCAATGCACG
>CALDZL010000053.1 GCA_937944295.1 uncultured Sphingorhabdus sp. | reverse complement strand
TGGTTCCCTGCTGCTGCTCCAGGCTTCCATATTAAAACTGCTTACATTAGAGGTGAAGTTGAAGACTCAGGTTCAGTTCTATTCTCAGGTGCTGCTGTCCCTAGAGCAAACTTTGACTTTGACGTATTTACAGTTGCTGTACGTCGAGACTTCTAGTTTCTAATTGTAACAAGTCAAAAACTTTAGCCTGCGGTTGAACACCGCAGGCTTTTTATTAAAGAGATTTCTCATCACCAAAACTGATTGGTGTATCATCACAAAAGTGAAGATGGATAAGTAAGTTTTGAACCTAACCTTCGTTTGGTTTTTCCAGGTTATTTTGTGTTGCAACCTTCTGAATTTTTTGTTCACTAGCCTTTGCATAAGCTTTACCCGCAACTTCAATGCGTGACTTTGTACTTGCTATCTGATGATCGACTTTCGCTGTTATTTGAGCATTGAGAAAGCTGGAAGCAACCATTGCCAAGATTACATATAACATAAGTTCTTTTTTCATTTTATTGCCACTCCTGCATTTTGTTTTTTTACTTTAACGTAAAAGTAATAAATTCTTACAGGACTTACTGTGCAATTTCGCACATGAACGGAACGTGAATCTAAAATTTAGTTTGATTTCATGTGGCGAAATAAACCATATAAGCTAAGATACAACTTATTATTACACTTTGGAATATAGATGATGATTGATTACGTTTCGCAAGCACTTACTTTTCTCGCAACTGCTTTTGTTCTTGTTATTGGACTGGTTGCCTTATGGGCGGTATGTGCCTTTGTGATAGACATTCTTCAAACCAATGATCCGGTTCGCAGAAATTATCCACTGGTTGGGCGCTTTCGTCATTTGTTTTCTTCACTTGGTGAATTTTTCCGACAGTATTTCTTTGCCATGGATCGTGAGGAAATGCCGTTTAACCGTGCTGAACGTGAATGGGTTGTGCGCGCCTCAAAAGGCAAGAAAAACACCGTAGCTTTTGGCTCGACCAAGAACCTTTCACCAACCGGAACGCCAATATTTGTGAACTGCCCTTTTCCCTATTTGGAAGAAGAAGACATTATCATTCCATCGATGATTATTGGCCCTCATGCACGTGAACCTTTTGAGGCTACTTCGATCGTGAATATTTCAGGCATGAGCTATGGCGCATTGTCCCGCCCTGCGGTTAAGGCTCTGTCAAAAGGCGCAAAGCGTGCCAATTGCTGGCTTAATACAGGTGAAGGCGGGCTATCGCCTCACCATTTATCAGGCGATTGCGATATTGTTTTTCAAATCGGAACGGCCAAATATGGCATTCGCAACAAGGAAGGTGGCATCAGCGACGACAAACTGCGAGAGGTTGCCAGCATCTCACAGGTTAAAATGTTTGAAATCAAGCTCTCTCAAGGCGCCAAACCTGGTAAGGGCGGTATTCTTCCTGCGGCAAAGGTCAATGCGGAGATAGCTAAAATTCGCGGCATTGAAGAAGGCACGGCTTCCATATCCCCTAACAGACATCCGGAAATTAATTCCAACGCAGAATTGCTCGACATGATTGGTCATATTCGCGAAGTTTCTGGAAAACCGGTTGGCTTTAAGACAGTCATCAGCTCACCCGCGTGGGTTTCCAACTTGTGCAAGGAGATTAACAAACGAGGTGTTGAGTCAGCGCCTGACTTTATCACGATTGATTCTGGTGATGGCGGAACGGGTGCAGCTCCCATGGCCTTAATGGATAATGTAGGCCTGTTGGTGCGAGAATCCCTGCCCATGGTTTTAAACGTTCTTGCAGAGCACGGCTTGCGCGACCGTATTAAAGTAGTGGCGTCTGGTAAATTTGTAACCCCTGCCGATGTTGCATGGGCGTTTTGTGCGGGAACGGATTTTGTTGTGACAGCGCGCGGCGCAATGTTTGCTCTTGGATGTATTCAGGCACTTAAATGCAATCAAAACACTTGCCCAACTGGCATTACCACCCATGATCGCCGCTTCCAGCGCGGTATCGTGCCAAAGGAAAAAGGCGAACGCGTTGCAAGCTATATCAACAATCTGGTGAATGAAGTCGACACCATCGCAAACTCCTGCGGCGTACTGGAACCCAGAGGCCTGCGCCGCTACCATGTGCGAATGGTAAAGAACGACGGCAACAGCATATTACTAAGCGAACTATACCCATGGCCAGAAGGAACAGCCCCGACCAAGGCAGAGTATCCCGATGCAGTCAGAAGGTACCAGGCGGCGGAGTAAAAATTAACTTCTCCACTAACCTATATTATTTTGTGTAATTAAATAAATTATAGATCAATAATAAGATTAGTTTGCATATTTGATACTACAATATCACATCATCATTTGTTAATTCTGCTAATGTCAGATCGTCGATAAAGAGAACATCGCCACTGCCAAAGTCAACACGCAGGCCTGATGATCTATCTTCTGCCATACTTTCTATGTCAGAGAAGCTTAACCCAAAGGAGCTTAGATCAAGCTGATCTGTACCATTTTCAAAGTCCCGGACTATATCGAAATCATAGCCTTGCTCAAACACAAAGACATCTTCAAATCCATCACCCAAATTACCTGAAATGCCACCTCTCAGGATGTCATTGCCCGTGCCGCCATCAATTGTGTCGCGGCCATTTTCTCCAAACAAGGAGTCTGCACCTGAACCACCAGCAACAGTATCATTGCCACCCCCGCCGCGAGCTATATCATTCCCAGAGCCACCATCTACCGTATCATTACCACGGTTGCCACGAAGATTATCCATTCCTCCTTGACCAAAGAGATCATCATTGCCTGAGCCACCAAAGAGGAAGTCTATGTCTGAACCGCCAAATAGCCTGTCTTCTCCAGCAAGGCCTATGAGGAAATCTTCCCCTGTGCCACCAATCAACGTGTCATCACCACTGCCTGTGCGTAGGTTATCATCGCCTGCACCACCATCTAGAAGATCTGTACCGTTTTGGCCACGCAGCACATCATTGCCATCACCACCAAAGAGTTCATTATCGCCAGCATCGCCAGAAAGACGATCATCAAAGCTAGTGCCAATTAAGTTTTCAATCGAGTCGAAAGTATCACGGCCCTGGCCACCACCCACATCACGACCATCAAAACGAAGATCAACAGAAACACCACCTTGGGCTGCGCCTGCATAGGAGGTTGTATCAGTACCAACACCTCCATTTAATACATCATTACCTTGGCCACCATTGAGGATATCGTTGCCTGAATTGCCGTTCAGGACATCATTGCCAGTTAATCCATTAATGATTTCATTTAGGAAATCACCATTAATAGTTTCATCTTGCATTGTACCTTCAATATTTCTTGGCGGGATATTATCAAGATCAAGATCAACAACATTGATAAAATTAGCAGATGTATTTACCGCTAGATTAGGTGTCAAGGGATCAGAAAGAAGCAAAACGGACTGTCCATCTGTTACATATACAGCTTCAGCCTCCTCACCGTTAACGCCAACACTAAAAAAAACAAGGCCGTTACTGAAGTTTCCAATTTCATCTGTAAAATGAATATTAAAAATTGGGGCGCCAGATTCAAACAAAAGCTGTGTGCCTGCTACAGTACCATCTGATACATAAATGCCATGCCCAGATGTAGCAGAAGATGCACTAAATATGACCAGATTACCGAGAGCTTGAATTGTTTGAGAAACAAAACTTAGTGGGCCAACATTAGTGCTAGTACCAGTTAATGCAATTGTCCCTGTCGCCGTGCCATCTGTAAAATAAAGTTCTGTATCATCTGAAGAACCATCATCTGCCGTGAAGAAAAGCGTATCTCCAATAGTAGCCCAAATATTATTATTTGGACTAGTAATAGGAATTGAGCTACCACTACCAACATTAAGATCAGTCACAAGCCGTGTGCCGGCAGCAGTTCCGTCAGACACATATAATTCTGTACCTATGCTACGATTCTGATTACTAAAAAAGTAAAATTCAGTTTCACCAGCACGAATACCACTAAAGATTGCATCACCGTTATTAATTCCAATGTCCAGGGCTTCAAAATTTCCTGTAGCTGTATCTACTCTATAAAGTTGGCTGCTTGTCGAAAGTCGCCCCTGAAAATAAAGGTCTCCATCAAGTTCAAAAGCAAACTCTAAAAAAAGATTTAAGCTTCTTGAAAAGTCTTCAACTTCTACAATTCGCGTACTGTTTCCAGCTGCATCAACTCTATGTAAATCGCCATCACGAGATTGAACGTAGATAAAATTATCTACGACTATTGAATATAAATCAGAATTACCAAAAAGTGGCTGCACTGCAAATGGCAACAATAGTTGAGGTACGCTTGAACCATTAGTAATATAAAGGCCAAGATTAATAGCGTTACCATCGGTTACACTATCAGTTTGAGCAACAAATACGGTTTGACCACTGAGTTCGTTTTGAACGATCGGGTCTTCAATTCGGTTACCAAGAGAGTCATTGATTAAAACCACGCTCGAATTAGGACTGCCGTTAGTAAATACAAGTGAATCGTTAAACCCGTCTGTATTTACTCCTCGAAAAACGACACCCTCCCCTGCTTGAAATATACCATTAGCTTCCCTTCCAGTGTCTGGTACAAAATCAGACAAACTAAAAATGTAATCGGTACCAATTACTTGACCGTAAAGCCGCGTTCCTTCGTCACCGAAAGACCTAAAAACCAAAACTTGTGTCATCATTAGTGTCCAACCCGAAACTAATTGAATGATATCAGCCACTTGTGATTCACTCGGATTGTTTGACGATTCGAAGGAAATCACAATGGTTTGGACTGATATCACTAGCCCACGATATGAGCGTAATTTTGGACGTTACGCAAGTGATTGTACGGATGAAGAATGGGGTTTGATTAAGCTTTTTTACCTATATCCAAAACGACTGATCGTCCACGTACCACCAATCTGCGTGATGTTTGGGATGCTATCCAGTATATGGCTTGCACGGGTTGTCAGTCATTGCCCGTCAGGCAAGCGAAGCGCCGCCGAGAGGGGGAAAATGATACCCAATGATTTTCCGCCACCTTCAACCGTGCAACGTTACTTTTATGATTGGCGTGATAGTGGTTTACTACACAGAATAAAACACGCTCTTGTCATGATGGCGCGTGAGTTTGAGGGGCATGAGGCACAGCCAACAGCAGGTGTTATCGATAGTCAAACAATCAAAACTACTGAAAGTGGTGGCATATCAGGCTACGATGTATCCTCTCGTCATTTGCTTCGCAATTGCCTGCCAGGCAACGCATTATGATCTTGAATATCAGCACTGTGAATGACAAATCCGATCAGAAAGCCAATCGTACCGGTAAGAATATGGCGTTTGCGTCCTTTGATCTTTTTTGTCCATTGTCCGACAGGCATTTGCAAGCAAATGACGAGAGGAGACGTCATAGCCACAAATACCACCACTTTTCGTGGTTTTAACCGTCCGACTATCAATTATACCTGCCGTTGGCTGGACTTCATGTCCCTCAAACTCTCGTGCCATCATTACAAGCGTATGGTTTATTCTGTGTAGTAAACCACTATCTCGCCAATCGTAAAAATAACGCTGCACAGTTGAAGGCCACGGAAAGTCATTGGGGATCATTTTCCCCCTCTCGGCGGCGCTTCGCTTGCCTGACGGGCAATGACTGACAACCCGTGCAAGCCATATACTGGATAGCATCCCATACGTCACGCAAGTTTGTTGTACGCGGCCTGCCTATTCGTTTGGTTTGGGGAAGATAAGTTGCGATTAAACTCCATTCTTCATTCGTGCAATCACTTGCGTAACGTCCAAATTTACGCTCATATCGGCGGCGAGTGGCATCAGTCCAAACCATTGTAGTCTCCTTCGAATCGTCAAACAATTCGAGTAAATCACAAGTGACTGATATCATTCAATTAATTTTGGGTTGGACACTAAGCCTGGAAGCAATAAATTAAACTTTCAAAACGTCCTATAAGTGTTATAAGGGATAACTGAAATTAACTTGATTACAAGTATGCATAAAGGACAAGGCTCATGAAATTTTTTGTTGATACCGCAGACGTAGACGAAATTCGCGAATTGGCAGATACAGGCCTTTTGGATGGGGTGACAACAAATCCATCGCTTATCTTAAAATCTTGTCGCAATATCATGGAGGTCACCAAGGAAATCTGTGGCCTTACCGATGGCCCTGTTTCTGCTGAAGTCACCGCGATGAATTATGATGGCATGATGTCAGAGGCAGCTGTTTTGGCTGAAATTGCCGATAATGTTTGTATTAAATTACCGCTCACAATGGATGGGCTAAAAGCCTGTAAGGCACTGGCGACTCAAGGTCACCAAACCAATGTAACCCTCTGCTTCTCAGCAACCCAAGCATTGATGGCCGCAAAGGCAGGGGCGACGTATATTTCACCCTTCATCGGTCGCCTCGATGACATGGGCATCGACGGCATGGAACTCATCGAAGACATCCGCACAATTTATGATAACTATGACTACGACACACAAATCCTCGCTGCCTCTATTCGCACAGTGAACCACGTAAAAGATTCAGCTATTGCAGGTGCAGATGTTGCGACGATACCGCCGTCAACGTTGAAGGCGCTGGTTAAGCATCCGTAATGAATTAAGTATCAATTACAGCGGCTGTTGCCATTTCAATCGGTTGACGCAACACATTGGTTAAATCTGTCAGCTGGTATTTCAAATTGCAATGTAACTGTTCTTAGAACCTGCAATCAGATCGCTCTCTCAATGACCAGGGACAGCTCAATCCTCTACAGATGAAGCGCCCTCGCTGATTGAGACTGCGTATTTATCTTGCGCAACTCAAGTCTATTTTGCGCTGCGTGCCATGAACGCCGTATTGCACACTTTGAGCACAAATACTGCTGTAATCTCTTCTTCAACACGCCCCTGGCTTGCTCAAACAGGCTTTTATGAATTGGGTTCACACCCTGTTTAGTCCTGGGATTTGATGGTGCAATATTATCCCTTGAATGGAAGGAAGCACTATGGGACAAGTTTTACATGGCAGCGCCACTACGACTGCGGCAGTTCGTAGGGCAATCCAAAATAGTCAAGAAAGCTTGAGGGCTTTAGCCAAACGCTATAATATTAATCAGAAGACGGTTTCCAAATAGAGGAAGCGTACTTGTGTTACTGATCTTCCCACTGGGCCTCAAGTAGCCAGTTCAACAGTTCTGACGATTGAAGAAGAAGCAATTATTGTTGCTTTTCGAAAGCATAGTTTGCTGCCGCTTGATGATTGTCTTTATGCACTTCAGCCTACCATTCCCAACTTGTCACGATCGTCACTGCACCGTTGTCTACAACGACATGGCATTAGTCGATTACCGGAAGTGAACGGTGACAAAGAGTCAAAGAAGAAGTTCAAGACATATCCAATTGGTTACTTTCATGTGGATATAGCAGAAGTGCAAACCGCTGAAGGTAAGCTTTATCGTAAGCGGTGCTTTGATCACACAGGTGGTTTATAATTCCATGGTAGCAGTTCGTTGATCTGGCTTTGCTTATGTCCATTGACGATGGCTGTTAAGATGCCCGCGATATAGCTATGCGGTTCAATATTGTTGAGTTTACAAGTCTCTATTAGAGAAGCCAACATTGCCCAGTTTTGAGCGCCTGTTTCATGACCTGCGAATAATGCGTTTTTTCTACTTAACGCAATAGGTCGGATCGTGCGTTCAACGGTGTTGTTGTCAATCTCAATGCGCCCATCTGTCAGGAATAGAATAAGGCCGTCCCAGTATCTGGCAATATATTTGAGCGCCGCGCCCGTTGGAGACTTTGTTGAGACTTGTGATCTTGCCTGTTCCAACCAATTCTTAAAGCTGATTATTTTAGGCGCGGTCTTTTCCTGTCTTACAGCCAGCCGTTCTTCAGCAGGCAGACCACGTATCTGCGCTTCGATTGCATAAAGCGCATTGATCTGCTTCAAGCCTTCTGTTGCAATCGGAGCGCCGTTATTTTGTGTCCGTTCATACAGCTTACGACGCGCATGTGCCCAACAATAAGCAAGCTTAATATTGCCATTTGCTTTTGAGATTGCTTTTGGATCAAGCACGCGATTATAGCCTGTATATCCATCTACTTGCAAAATACCATTAAAACTTTGCAATATGTCTACCGCATATTTGCCTGCTCGTCCTGGAGCATAGGTAAAAGCAACACCAGGCGGCGCTTTTCCACACCAAGGCCTGTCATCTCTTGCCAAAGCCCAGAAGTATCCCTTTTTGACTTTACCACGTCCCGGTTCCAATACTGGAGCGGTTGTTTCGTCCATGAAGAGCTTTGTTGATTGCTTGAGATTTGCCATCAGGCATTCATAAACTGGTCTGAGTTCATATGCTGCTTTTCCAACCCATGCAGCCAATGTAGAGCGATCAATCTCAACACCTTGACGGGCATAGATTTGGCTCTGCCTGTAAAGCGGTAGATGATCTGCATATTTGCTGATAATAACGCTGGTCACCGTTGCTTCTGTTGGTATGCCACCTTCAATTAATCTAGATTTGGCTGGGGCTTGATTAATACCAGCCTCACAAGAACGGCAGGCATATTTGGGACGGCGGGTTACAATTACTCGAAACTGTGCCGGAATAACATCAAGACGTTCGCTAATATCCTCACCAATCATGTGGCGTTCAACTCCACAAGCACAGGTCGTTTCCTCCGGTTCAATAATTTGTTCTATACGTGGTAGGTGTTTGGGTAATGAACCGCGATTACTATTACGCTTTTTGGCAGTCGTCTTCGGTAGATCAATCGCTTCACCGTCAGCTTCTACCAATGCAGTGCTTGTCTCTATATCCTCCAGTGCAAATTCAAACTGATCCGCATTGATCTTTTCTGATTTACGCCCAAACATAGCCTGCTTAAAAGCTGCTACAAGCTGTTCCAGCCGTATGTTCTGCTCATTTTGAGCAAGAATAATGGCTTTGAGTTCAGCAACATCATTGGGAAGAACAGTGGGTAAGTTCATAGGCATTAGATACCAGAATTAATCAGCTAAAACCCTCATAAATCACTGTATGATTCATTCTGCCGCAGCGGGTGGAAAAACTTCCAAGGCAGTCACACGTCGCCAGTCCAAACCTGCAAACAAAGCTTCAAACTGTGCAGGATCAAGACGCAAAGCACCATCCTTGATTGCAGGCCATTTGAATGTATTATCCTCCAATCGTTTATAGGCCATTACCAATCCGCTACCATCCCAATAAATTAGCTTTAACCGATCTGCACGTTTGGCGCGGAATACATAAACCGCTCCATCAAAGGGTTTCTTGCGTAAATGATTTTGCACCAGTGCTGATAACCCATCATGACCTTTGCGGAAATCTACCATTGCCCGGCAATCGATACGCAGTATCGATGAGAGGGGGGCTTGGTCACAACAAATATTTGCACGCCGTGGCTTGGATGGATCATAAAGCCGCTACAATCTCAGCAATGCGCGAAGCTGACGTATCTGCATCCAATCGGATCGTCACACCGTCTTTGATCACATCCACCGTTGCACTTGACCGTGCAAGTTCTGGCTTTATCTGAACCGATTTCTCCTCAATAGCAACAGGAACAAAATCAAGGCCATCAAGTTTCCCTTCCCGAGCATGTTCCATACCCTGCCAGGTAGCGGGAAGAACCAACTTTCCATCACGCGCCAAGCGACGCCATTCAGAAAGACAATTAGGACGCAAATCGTAACGCCGAGCCACTTCATTGACCGTCACACCTTCAACAAGCGTCTCGGCAACAATCCGCGCTTTCAATTCATTAGGCCAACGACGCTTCCCTTTGGGGCCAATAATATCAAAACTTGTGAGAAACTCTGTTGAGACTACCAATGAGAAACTCCTTTCAAAAATACGAAAAGAGTGTCTCGCAGATTAGTGAGAGACGTGGAAGGTGGGGGTGGTAAACCGCTTACGACTCAAAGAAGCCATTAAAAAATAGTGCTATATCATCTTGGCACGCCAAAAGTGATGTTTGATGATTGCGGCACGCTTGGAGAAGATGAAAAAATAGGGGTTGACATAGGATAACAGAAAAAGGTTATTTATGTCGTATGGTTACGATAAGGCGACGTAGCAGGCTCTCACGAAGTATTCAAATTGAGCTTATCAAGTATTTCTGCGTCAAGCAACTATCTTGGATCGTAGCTTTCAATTGATGTCTGGGAGGTATGGCTTGCGCTCAATCAAACTTGCAGCGCAAGCTCGTGATCTGCTCAATAAGAATCGACCTTTGCCAGTGTATCTGCAGTCGTGATAGCCGAATACAATGAATTATCGGAAACCTTAGTATAGATTTCGGTCGTGGCTATGCTTGCATGACCAAGAAGGCGTTGTACCAATCGAATATCTACACCTTCCTCAATCAACATAGTAGCAGCTGAGTGGCGAAATCGGTGGGGTGTTAAGTGAGGTTCTATTCTGAGTGATTTTGATAGCGTGCGTAATCGTTTTCGAAAAGCCTGTGGCGTTAGTCGTTCACCAGAACAGTTTGTGAAAAGCCAAACGTCTGAGCCTGCTTCTTCCATCCGATTTTCCCAGTATCTGCGGAAGTCAAGCTGTAGGTGATCATTGGCTACGTATACTGTTCTTTCACGGTCTCCTTTTCCCCTAACACGAATCTGGGTTGCTGCTGAGCTAACATCGCGAACCCTGAGTGATGTTATTTCTCCGATCCGTAATCCGGTTACAATCAAGAGTCTTGCAACAAGGCCTGTAAGTTGAACTGCAGATACCTCAGCAGGTTGAGCAGTTTCATCCAGAGGATTCACATTTACAATGTGCTCTACTGATCTGAAAACTTCTCCCAAAGTTGGACGATCTACCGGACGAGGCAATCGTTTCGGAACTTTTAAATCCAATCTCAAGCCCTGAAATGGTGATTGAACATCGGTTTCTTTGCTTTCGAGCCATGCGAAGTATGATCGGAGTGTAATTAACCGCCGACGAATAGTTGCTGGGCTAGAGTTTTTCTCCTTACGAAGATATTTTTGATAAGCAATAACTTCTTTGTCATTTGGAATGTTCTGTATACGCGTGTTCAAAGCAAACTTTAAATAAGCGGTTAAATCTTGTTTGTAAGCTCGCAGGCTATGATCGCTTAATCCAAGCTGCTCCCTGCAATATTCTTCAAATTCCTTTATTTTGATTTTTGGCATGCACCTTTATCTCCTACATCGGAGCCACCACCAATTGTTGATGATTTACAACCCCACAGTAGATTAAGATGAAACAGATGAATTCTCTTTTACAACTGGGAGATAAGATTGCCCCTATATTATAAAATTGAGTGACATACAGTAATTATAAATATAAGCTATTATAGATTTTAACCGAAGCGGTGACAAGTTTTCATCGCTGTAATGATAACCGAGAATTATCT
>CALDZL010000052.1 GCA_937944295.1 uncultured Sphingorhabdus sp. | reverse complement strand
ATGGGGCGTATCTGTGGTGATTGGCGTTGCGGAATCGGGTAAAGAAATTGCGACACGCCCGTTTCAGCTTGTTACGGGACGTACTTGGAAAGGCACGGCGTTTGGCGGCGCAAAGGGGCGCACCGATGTCCCCAAAATTGTCGATTGGTATATGGATGGCAAAATCCAAATCGACCCGATGATAACGCACACCCTATCGCTGGATGAGATTAACCAAGGCTTTGATCTGATGCATACGGGCAAAAGCATCCGCAGTGTTGTTATTTTTTAAGCAGTAGATAGTAAATAATATATCAATTTGATATAGAGTTACTCATGCTATCCTGAATACTACTTTCAATAGCACTTTTAATTATTTCACCTACTTTTTTGCCTAGAAGCTGGCTATTATTCGCATCAAATCCTTGCTTAGGGTCTAACAAAAAGAAATTCCAGCTGTTTTCGGCAACGTAACTATCAATATCAGGCAACAACTTATCTAAATAACCTTGATCGTTCCAAATACCTCCAACTATTACTTTAGTGGATGTAAGTGGAAAAATTACACCTGTAGTGTCAAGTGCTGCTTTGTATACCAGAGGATAGAGTACTTCATCATTTCCACAAGCAATCGCAATGCAATCGGGCATTGCTATTGAAGCGACAGGATAGCTAACTAGTCTCCAATTTAATTTTTGAAGTGCTTCTACTCGCTTTTCTGGTTCAATCGACTTAGTAAGAACTTTTACATGAGTATCATAAACATTTTTTGCAATATTAAAATCGCTATAATGTTCCAATAATATAGGTATAGTTTTTTGAAAGATCTGGTCCCAGTCATTTTCAAACCGCGTTAAGCATAACTCATGAAATTTTATCTCAGACATCCCTATGCCTTGCAATATTAATTTATTTTTATTGTATGCTTCATCTATCGACTCTCTGAAAATACCAGTTGCTTCTCCATCAACAAAGCCAATTCGTCTTTTGCATTCTTCTGAATCAGAGAACATTTCTATTACTTCGTTTACAATTTGCTGAAACCCAGAGATCACTGACGAACGAAGGTGATCTCCTCTAACAGAAAGATGACATATTAATCGCGAAATTTCTGTGGAATCGAGAGGCACTGTAGCTTCACAATTAACAAGTTTAGTATAAATATTCTCATATTCGTTTTCTGCATCAGTTATTGTTTCATCCAACGTAATAGTGTTTTCGGTCAAAGCCGAATAAAATTCTCTCTCTGCTGCAATACCGTTAGTGCCAACAAGAAAGCTTCTGTCTCGCATAACAACTCTTACTTGTTCATTTTTCCCTTTTCCATGTTGAGCAAAACCTCTAAGAAAAAACTGTGGGATATAGTGTTGTTTGCGACCAGCCATGATGAAAAGGTAACAGAGAAGAAGTCAATTACAATACATACAACCCAAGGAAAAACCATACTTACATTATATGACTATGCAATGGCGCCAAGCCCTCGCCGCGCGCGGTTTTAAAGGGCATCCGACTTCTTACTGCAGGCGACGGCTCTCTATGGCTTTTGGCTATGCCGCATAATAGGTTGGCGATCCTGGGCCAACGGGCAGCCCTAATGCGAATACCCAGATAAAGAAGAATATCGACCAACAGATTAAAAATGCGATGGTATAGGGCAGCATCATCGCAATCAATGTGCCAACGCCCAATTTCTTATTATAGCGCGTTGCCCATGCGAGGATAAGGCCGAAATAGCTCATCATTGGGGTGATGATATTGGTGGTGGAATCGCCGATACGATAGGCCGCTTGGATGACCTCTGGCGAATATCCGATCAGCATCATCATCGGCACAAATATCGGCGCGGTTACCGCCCATTGCGCAGAGGCCGAGCCTAAGGATAGATTGATAATCGCGCAAATTACTATGAAAGCAAAAAATACCAATGGCCCTGTCATCCCTGTGCTGAGTAGAAATTGCGATCCCGTAACGGCGGTGATAGCACCCAAATTGGTCCATCCAAAAAAGGCAACAAATTGCGCGGCAAAAAATACTAGCACGATATATAACCCCAAAGAAGAGAGCGCTGCTGCCATAGCATCAATCACATCGCGGTCGCTTTTCATCGATCCTGTGACGCGGCCATAAGTATAGCCCACCACGATAAAGAAGATTAAAATCCAGACGACAAAACCTTGAAAGAAAGGCGACTTCATCCGATCCCCCGTTTCGGGATTACGCAGCACGCCCCATTCGGGCAGCAAGGTGAGCGCCATAAAGCCCAGCACACCGATCACCGCTATCCCTGCCCAGCGCAGTCCTTTGCGTTCGGTATCGCTTACTTTATCCATCATCCGATCATCAAGGATGGTAGGATCCGCATCTGATGCATCATATTTGCCCAGCTTAGGCTCGACAATATAGAGTGATATGAGTGAGCCAATGATGGTGATTAAAAATGTTGAGGCGACCATAAAATACCAATTGGACGTTGCCACAACCACATAATCGGGATCAATCAAACGCGCCGCTTCTTGGGTGATACCTGCCAATAATGGGTCAATCGTGCCGATAAGCAAATTCGCGCTATAGCCGCCCGACACACCAGCAAAAGCAGCCGCCATGCCCGCCAATGGATGCCGCCCAAGGGCATAGAAAATCGCCCCTGCCAGCGGAATGAGAACCACATAGCCAAGCTCGGATGCTGTGTTGGATATAATGCCCGCAAATACAATAGCGACCGTCACCATATGCGGCGGTGCAGATAATACCATGGCGCGCACCGCCGCTGATAATAGCCCCGATTTTTCAGCCACACCCACGCCAAGCATCGCCACCAACACAACGCCCAGCGGTGCAAAGCCGGTGAAATTATCGACCAAATTTGTGAAGATACGGCGCATACCATCGCCATTCATCAAGCTGACCGCGCGGATCATGCCATCATCAGCAACGCCCTTTGCACCCGCAGGACGCGGATCGGTAACGGCCACCTCCATCCAACCCAATAGGCCAGAGAGCAAGACGATACTAACCGCAAGTAATGCAAATAATGTCACAGGATGGGGCAGCAAATTGCCGAGCCATTCGACACCATCTAAAAACCGAGTAAAGCGATTGCGTTTTGATATCTCGGAGGCTTTTCGGTTATCGGACATCATATCTCCATTATTCGCAAGGTGCAGCTATTATTATGGGCGACTATAATCTCACTCAAATTGATTACAACATAGAAGATAAGCTTATTAATTTGAAATATTCATTTACAGCAATGGCTGCTTTATCTGCCAATACCCAGCCTAATATCTACATGCGCCTGTTGTAATGCGCTTAGAGGTTTCCTGCCGAGGGTTTTTAATATCTGATTTTGACGCTTCAATGCCCCTTGTTCAAAAGTTACGATATCATTAGAATTAATATCTTGTTGGGGACGGTTTTTATATAAAATTTTGCGGCAATAAAGCGCAATCTTCTCATAATATTGCGCTGAGGATAGCAATATTTCACGATTTTTTGTCATTTTCTCAGCTCTTCTGCGCTGCGCTTCTGTTTCAAAATAACAGTCCAATTCTAATGTTAATATTGCATATTCATACCATTTATGCACATTACCTGTTAATGCTTCCAACATATTTTCAGCCGCTATGTCTGTTACATCTATTACGTCTGCTCTATTTCTACTGCCATTACACAATTCCAAAAATTCCATGATTTTTGTTGTGCTGCCTGCACATGCCATGCCATTGTCAGATAGAAATATTCCATTCTCATCTGCATAGTGATAAAGATCCTCAGATGAAATAGCTATATTATCACGGATAATTGGGTCGGCATTATTGAGCATTTCACGGCAAATCATAAATATCCCTGAAATGAATTGATATTGGCTTGCAAGACCATCGCTAACAACATCATCTGTGCTATTTTGGTAGGATGTAGATCTAATTTGATAGGCAATAATGGCTACGCTTGCGCGTGAAATAAGATATAAATCCCATATATTTGGTTTTTGCCCTTCTTTATTAATTTGTATCATATGATAATTACAAATAGCGCTTGTCACATCCATCACATAATCAAAATTGGGCATGGCAATCCGCAGTGCCGACATATTAATAGCATGCCCTTTGCGTGATCCTTCATATTTACATTGAATAGTGGTTGCTGGAATATGATGGTTCAAAATAAATGGTCTGCTATTTTCTTCTCCCAACTGACGCCCACTTTTATTGAATAAAGCCGACACGCCTATCCATATACCATAGTGAACTTCCATATCATCGCTATGCCATGGTTTACGGACGACTGGCCTAATAGTTTTTTTGATAATATTACGCAGCATCATAATTTTATAATTCCTACTTTGTCTTATTATTGATCACGAACGGCAAGAAGTGATAATGTTATAAAGATGTAAACCATAGATTATTTATTACAAATCCTATGGTTAATCCACTAGCAAAATTTAATATTTACAATATAATCAATGGTTGATTACTAATATTTTGCAAAGGAAGCCTCGTGTTATGGACACCAAAATACGCTGGCAAAGCGATGTTTTATGCGCATCGAGCGTTAAAAATTTACAGATAGAATGGGACAATTTAACGCATAATGCGGCTGAAAAAAATATTTATCTATTCCCTTGGTTTATAAAAGCTTCCATAGCTTTATTAGAAGAAAAAAAGTCTAAAATCATAACTGTTTATAATGATAATATGCTCATTGGTCTCTTTATAGTCACAAAAGATATTGGCTATGCTAAATTTCCATTTATATTTTATCGTACTGCCTTGCACGCAGATCAATTTTTAGCAACTCCTCTGGTTCATAGAGATTATACAGATCAATTTGTTGTAGGTTTATGCCAATGGCTTGATAATTGTCCTGTACCAATTGCCTTAAAAATATTCACCCTCATGCCTACAGATACTGGGGTTTTTCGGTCAATTCAGAAAATATGTGCACTGCAAAAACGTCCATTAATTGCCATCGAACAAAAATCACGTGCCGTTATCAAACCGCAAAATCATTCTGTGGAATCCGCATGGAATGCGCTTAGCAAACAACGACAAAAAAGCTTAATCAGAGCCAATAAGAAACTCTCAAAAGCAGGCCATTTTAAAATTGAAAAGCTAGGGGATTCAGACAAGCTTGAACATTGGTTAGAGGAATTTTTACATATGGAGCATGCAGGATGGAAAGGCATCAATAAATCTTCTACCCTATCAATAGCCGAAGACACAGCTTATTTTAGAGCTATGGTGCGCAGTGCCTATGAGCATGAGGCCATGAATTTCTTCAGACTTACACTCAATGGCAATCCAATCGCATATACATTGGATTTGCTCTCAGAACCTTATGGCTTTTGTCATAAATCTGCTTATAATCAAGAATATCGTAGCTATTCTCCTGGCGTTATTTTGGAGTATGAAACTATGAAATATTATCTTTCTAACTCTAATTTTGATCTAATAGATAGTTGTACAGCACCTGATAATGACATGCTCAACAGTCTCTGGCCGGATCAGCATGACATAATTGATTTGGCTTTACTGCGTTCAGGCAAACAGTATCAATGGCCCTTTTTAATAACCTATTGGCTCAAAAAACAGTTAATAAAACTAGCAGATAAACTGAAAAAATAGATTGAAGATAATATATGGCACATCATACTAATATTATTGCAGCTAATATTTGTCACGTTGAAGCGATGGCACATATTTTTCAGCAAGGGCAAAAACCGCATCATGAGAGATTTCCTGATATTTTTGGTCCCGCCGATAATGTTCAAGCCATAATATCCTATATGCGCGGTTTCTTGAAACCTCGAAACCCTTTTCGCGAGCAAAGGAATTTTGCCATTGTCTGGCAAGATGAGGGAAAGGTTGGTGGCTATTTGCTCTATCAACTCTATCAAACATCAAATATATTCTATGGCAAAGACCATTGGGTGAATTTTGTCGAAGATATAGCCGTAGATGAAAGCGTGCGCGGCAAAGGTGTGGCTTCGCAGTTGATGGACTATATGGCTGATGTCATAGAAGACTGCACACCCTGCATTGCCTCTGCTAATGTGTGGCGCGGCAATGAAGCGTCAGAAGCATTATTTGAAAAATATGGCTATAGTGCCTTGAGCAAAACATATTATCGCACAAACCAATGAATATATCCTCTCTCTTAAAGCAGCTGTGAGCCATGATTATGCATAAAAATAAAATTCCAAAGCAATTGTCCATCCTATTGTCTGTGTTTTGCGGTACAGTTTTTTTGCTGTCCTGCTCTCCGTCATCAGAGCCGCTGCCCACCGATATAGAAGGTTCTCCCTATCTTTTTGTGTTCGCTGGCGATGACGATAAGGAAGATGAGGACTTTCTGGTTGTATTAGACGTTGATCCCAAAAGCGCCACATTGGGCAAGCCTATTTCTTCGCTGCCCATCGGTCATAAAATGTCGATGCCGCATCATACAGAATATGTCGCACCGCCCAAAGGCGAGCCTATTTTTATGAATGCCCACCATCATGAACTCAGCATGATAGTTGATGTTAATGATGTGCGTGCGCTCAAGATAATCAATACATTTAAACCGCCAGAGCAGCTTAGATTTCCGCATGATTATACGCGCACCCCCAGCGGCACACGGTTGGTTGGTTTTTTGCGTAGCAATGGTAAAAGTCCCGATAAAGACGAAGATTTGGATCCAGCCAATCATGGCGGTATTGCCGAATATACAATTGACGGGGAATTAATCCGTAGCCGCTCGGCCGCCGTTACAGGCTATCCCAAACCCATACGGCCTTATGCCTTTGCTCTATTGCCCGATCAAGACCGTTTGGTGGTGACCAGCGCCCCCATGATGGAGCAAAGCTGGGCCGATGTTATTCAAATATATCGCTATTCCGATTTTGAATTGCTGCAAACGATGGAACTTCCTGTGGGGCAGCGCGGTGGCAAAAATATAGCAGGTTCACAAGCGGCTGGTTTTGGCCCGCGCGTGCTTGATGATGGCAGCGTCTTTTTGAACGCTTATGGCTGCGCGCTTTATCATTTAACCGATATTGACAGCGAAAAGCCTTCGCTTAAAATGGTGCATACACTTGAAACAAAGGCACAAGATAATCCAAACCTCATTAGAGGCGCCTGCGGCATACCCTTTCGTATTGGCAAGCATTGGTTGCAACCTGTTGGCCTAGAAAATAAAGTGGTTGTGCTGGATATTTCCGACCCTTCCAAGCCAGAGGAAATTCAACATATCAGCACGCCCGATGATTTTAAACCGCATTGGTTGGCCAAAGACCCGCGTGGTAGCCGCCTCGTACTAGGCGCTGAAATGGGTTATGAAGAGGGTTTCTATGTCTTTCGTTTTGATCAAAAAACAGGGCAATTGGCCTTTGATACCAGCTTTAATGGCAAGCGCGGATCGGGCTGGCGCAGCTGGTTATCACCCAATAGCCCAGGCTATATATCTTTTGATCGGGAAAAATGGCCGCACGGAGCAACGGGCAAAGCATGGGGCCATGCCGCCCTATTCCTTGATTGATATATTATGATTACAGATAATAAGGATGGCGCACCTTACTGGGGCTATATCATCGTTATAATTTTCATTATCAACACAGCAACCAGCTCGCATAATATAATCATTGCGGCTTCAATTGCTCTTGGTGATTAAGAATGTATCGGTTACACATTATCAATGACTCCACTTGAAATAGAAAAAGCCGTTGAAGACCTTATTTCGCTACCGTTCGACGGCGAGGAATTTCCGTTTCAATTTCTTCATGCCTTCGATACTTCCGATGCCGCCATAAAACGATTGCGCCTTGGCAAGCAGAACCAATCTGATGTTGGCGGCGTGCTCAACAGAAACAATCTGCACATCGCGACCTGCGAAGCGGGCACAGTCGATGCCATGTTCGCAAAATTACGCAGCAGTCCAAAAACAGCATCTGCCAAAGCCAAATTCATTTTCGCCACCGATGGTGAAACATTCCAAGCCGAAGATGTAATCAGCGGCGCAACATTGGCAAAGCCTCTTGCTGAATTACCCGATCATTTCGGGTTTTTCTTGCCGCTTGCGGGTATCACCACGGTTAAAGAGATTAGGGAAAGTTCGTTCGACATAAAGGCGACGGGGCGGCTCAATCGTCTCTATCTGGAATTGCTCAAGGACAATCCCGAATGGGCGACGAATGAACGCCGTCCCGACATGAACCATTTTATGGCGCGGCTGATCTTTTGTTTCTTTGCCGAGGATACCGACATTTTTGTTGGTGAAGGATTATTCACTAGCACCGTGCAACAAATGAGCTCTAGCGATTCATCGGACACGCATATTGTCATGAGCGAAATTTTTCGGGCGATGGATTGTAAGGTCACAGAGCGCGAAGCCGAAAATATCCCGCGCTATGCCAATCAATTTCCTTATGTGAATGGCGAGTTATTTTCTGGTGATATTGATGTGCCCAAATTCAGCAAAATGGCACGTTCCTATCTCATTCATATTGGCGGATTGGATTGGACCAAAATCAATCCCGATATTTTTGGCAGCATGATCCAAGCCGTCGCCGATGATGAAGAGCGCGGTTCATTGGGTATGCATTATACCAGCGTCCCCAATATCCTGAAAGTTCTCAACCCGCTGTTTCTGAATGATCTGCGTGCGAAGCTTGAAGAGGCGGCTGACAATGAACGCAAATTGCTCAACCTACGCAAACGTATAGCAAAGATAAGGGTATTTGATCCTGCCTGTGGCAGCGGAAATTTTCTTGTCATCGCCTATAAAGAAATGCGCGCCATAGAGCATGAAATCAATACAAGACGCGGCGAGCCTGACCGTAAATCAGATATGCCCCTGACCAATTTTCGCGGGATAGAATTGCGCGATTTCCCAGCAGAGATTGCAAGGCTTGCGCTTATCATTGCGGAGTATCAGTGCGATGTCACCTATTGCGGTCAAAAAGAAGCCTTAGCCAATTTCTTGCCACTCGATAGCGAAAATTGGATCACTTGCGGCAATGCGCTGCGGCTCGATTGGCTCAATATCTGCCCGCCCACAGGAACGGGCGTCAAACTGACGAGCGATGATCTGTATGATACGCCGCTCGACCAAAGCGAGATTGATTTTGATAATGAAGGCGGGGAATTATATCTATGCGGGAATCCCCCATATCGTGGCAGTAAATGGCTAAGCCCCAAACAAAAACAGGACATGCAAATTGCTTGGTCTGATCACAAATCATTATCAAAAGTAACTGACTTTGTTTCAGGCTGGATAGCCCAATTCATTAAATTTCTTGAGTATGTTCCAGATGCTACTGCAGCATTTGTGACGACTAATAGCATTTGCCAAGGGCAGCAAGCATCTCAAATATGGTCAGTTGCGAAAAAAGAAAAAGTGGAATTACTTTTTGCCCACCTTCCATTTAAATGGAATAATTTAGCAAGCCATAATGCTGGTGTCACAGTTGTGATTATTGGTTTGGGTAGAGTATCAAATTCCCCAAAGCGCATATTTGACGGAGACTTAGTTCGCGACTGCAAGGTTATAAGTCCTTATCTTATTGCTGATAATGATGCTATTGTAAGTAAAGCTAAATCTCCTCTATTCGGGCAGAGTAAAATGCTTTTTGGAAATATGCCTCGCGACGGTGGTCATTTATTTTTGACTAGTGATGAGGCAAGAAAACTTAAACAAGACAATCTAGCTTCACAATTTGTAAAAAAGTTTCTTGGTTCAGAAGAGCTTATTCGAGGTAAATCGCGTTTCTGTATTTGGATAGAAGATAACGATATTGAAGTAGCACAAAAATCTGAATTTATTCGAGATAGACTAGCTGCTGTTTCAGAAAATCGCACAGGGTCATCCGCGAGTTCGACAAGAGATTTTGCAAAACAACCACATCGGTTTGTTCAAATAGCGGGTAAGGCTGAGCAATATTCGATAGCTGTTCCACGAGTCTCTTCTGAGAATCGTGATTACTTGCCAACTGACTTACTTACCGCCAACACCATTTTAGGCGACAGAAACTTTGCCCTCTACGACGCACCTCTATGGAATATGGCAATCATCGCATCAAGATTACACTGGGTTTGGATAGGGACAGTTTGCGTTCGGTTGGAAATGCGGTTTTCTTACTCCAACACACTTGGCTGGAATACTTTTCCTGTGCCGAAACTCATCGAGCAAAACAAGGCCGACCTGACCCGCTGCGCCGAAAATATCCTGCTGGCGCGCGAAGCCCATTATCCCGCGACTATCGCCGATCTTTATGATCCCGAAAAAATACCTGATGATTTGCGCCGCGCCCATGATGCCAATGATGAGACGCTGGAACGCATCTACATCGGGCGACGATTCCGCAATGATACCGAACGCCTTGAGAAATTATTCGAGCTTTACACCAAAATGACCAAGGGTAAAGCCGCATGAGCGATGTAACCTCCCATGATGCAGACATTATAAGACAGGCGGATACGCGGACGCTTTCGATAATTGATGATCTTCGCGCTTTGCCAGCGGAAACGCAGTGGGTTGAGTTCAAGGAAAATTACACTGACCCCATGATGGTTGGAAAGCTTATTTCTGCATTATCCAATTCTGCGCGCATAGAAGATGAACATTTCGCTTATGTCGTCTGGGGTATTCAAGATATTACCCATGATGTTGTCGGAACCAATTTTGAACCTGTTTTGATTGAGCAAGGCTTGACAGTATAATGACCTCACAAAAACCAATTCCCGCTGTATCGTTTCAAACTGCTAGGACAGGAGCATCTTCAAAGTCGAATGAACTTGGTATGCGCCCGATGCAGGAACGCGCCTATAGTAAACGCGGAGAGCAATATTTGCTTATCAAATCACCGCCAGCATCGGGCAAATCACGCGCCTTAATGTTTATCGCATTGGATAAGCTGCATAACCAAGGCGTTAAGCAAGCGATTGTTGTCGTGCCTGAAAAATCTATCGGTGGCAGTTTC
>CALDZL010000051.1 GCA_937944295.1 uncultured Sphingorhabdus sp. | reverse complement strand
AGTCATTCCTTACCATATTTTGACGCGATCTTCTGGTTTTAGATAGAGCGAATCTTTTTCTGATGGTTTGTACGCATCATACCATTTGTCAAGGTTTCGTACGACCCATGTTCTTTGAATCGAAGGGCTGTGCGAATCTGTCAACAAGCGGCGTGATAATTCTGCATCGCGGTAATTGCGGCGCCATATTTGCGCCCATCCTAAAAAGAAGCGCTGATCGCCAGAGAAACCCTCTAATTCTGGCGCCTCCATATTTCCTAGTGACGCTTTATAAGCATCATAAGCCAGAGTCAGTCCTGCCAAATCCCCGATATTCTCACCCAATGTAAATTCACCTTTCACAAATTCATCAGGCAATGGTTCATAGGTATCATATTGTGCAATTAATTTTTTACCTGCTTTTTCAAAGGCAGCAACATCGGCCTCTGTCCACCAATCGGACAAACGTCCATTTTCATCAAATTTAGCGCCTTGATCATCAAAATGATGACTGATTTCATGACCAATAACCGCACCTATTGCACCATAGTTGATCGCATCATCAGCATTAGGATCAAAAAATGGCGGCTGTAAAATAGCTGCTGGAAAAACAATCTCATTCATGCTGAAATTCGCATAAGCATTTACAGTTTGCGGGAACATACCCCATTCATAACGGCGAATAGGCGCACCCAATTTTGATATATCATCGGCAAATTCAAATCGATTGGAACGCAATTCATTACCAAATACATCATCACGTTTAATTTCAAGCGCCGAATAATCACGCCATTTATCAGTATGGCCAATTTTAACGGTAAAATTATCCAATTTCTTTTTAGCTTTTACCTTTGTTTCAGGCTGCATCCATTCCAAATTATCGATACGGCGACCCATAGCAGCCAAAATATTATCGACCAATTTATCCATGGCGGCTTTGGTTTCAGGCGGATAATGACGCTCTACATATTTTATGCCAACTTCTTCACCCAGCATAGATTCGGTATATCCAACGCCTCGTTTCCAGCGCACTTCACGTTCTGGCGTACCCGATAATATTGTACCATAAAATGCAAAATTGGTATCGGCCACATTATCAGGAAGAACATCCGCAAAACTGCTAAGCGAACGCACGATCAAAGCATCTTTCAATATCGTTAAATCAGCATCGCCCACAATTTTGGCAATAGCCGTAATCGCGCTAGGTTGACGCACAATCATAGTATCAATCTTGTCACTATAACCGCCAATGATAGTTTTAAAATCCATCCCAGGAGTTGCTGCATCCAATTGTGCTAATGTCATTTTATTATAGGTTTTGCTCGCATCGCTATTATCTTCACGATTCCATTGCACTTGAGCGATAGATTTTTCCATCGCAAATAGCGCTTTAGCGCGCTCAGATGCATTATCTTCTCCAGCAATTTTGAGCATTTTGGTGAGATAATTTATATACTCAGCGCGATTGGTTTCTAATTTTTTACCATCTTTGATATACATATCACGATCAGGCAACCCCGTACCGCTCTGTGAAAGCACAAAAATATATTGATCGGGATTTTTGCTGTCTTGACCAACGAAACTGCCAACAGGCGTACCCACACCATTTTTACGCGCTTCGACAAGAATTTTTGTATAACCTTCTTTATCTTCAATAGCACGGATAGAATCAAGCCATGCTTTAATCGGCTCTAGCCCTTTGGCCTCAATTGACTCTGTATCCAAATAACTTGCATAAGCATCGCCAATCTTGCTGCCTTCTTCATCCTTAGCCGTCTCAAGAATGGCTTTAACGCGCTCTTGCGACAAATCGGTTAATACATTAAACATGCCATAGTTGGATTTATCATCAGGTATTTTCGTGTTTTTTGCCCAAACCCCACTGGCATATTGGTAAAAATCTTCACCCGCAGAGACATTTTTGTCCATACCATCAATATCAAAACCAAAACTTCCGATCGTTTTAGCTTCGATAACTCCCTCGCTCTGTGAGCAAGAAACAGTCAAACCCAAGACAGATGTTGATAATAATATAGCCAATAATTTCTTATACATAAAACTCTCCTCAAACTATATTCCAAGTGAAACTAAAGCGCATAGGTTACGCTGTAAACCGATAATCACACTGATTAATCGTCTTGTTCGCTTTTTATCGTATAATGTTTTGAACGCCGCTTATATTTGCGAAAAACCCAACGTGACCAGAGCCAGCTCGTAATAAGATAACCCAGAGCAGCCGTAACTACTGCAATAGCAAAAAGGCCAATTAACATAGGTTGTCCTGCGGTGATCAACCAACTCCACCAATCTGCTATACTCAAATCGGTTAACCTCTCTCCTACGCCTACATCTACATTTCTATTTTTTCCTAATATAGAGAGACCCAGTAACCATGAAGCATAAATGAGTGGGGGCGTAGTGATGGGTGTATTGATAAATGTTGCGATGATGGCAGTGGGAATGTTACCCCGAAATAGAGGGCATAATAATACAGCGACGAACATTTGAAAACCGGGAACCAACACAATGATCGCCGTTAAAAATCCGATCGCGACCCCCACAGGGACCGAACGGCGAGTAAACCGCCATAATTCAGGAGACAAGAATCTATCTTTAAAGGGTCGCAGCAAAGGATTTTCCGATAATATTTTTCTATCGGGAAGCTTCCTTTGCAACCAATTCTTCTGTTCTTTTTTAGCTCTTCTAGCCATTTTCCCTTAAAATTCTTCCTTGTTCGCGCTTCCAATCACGTGCTTTTTCGGTTGCACGTTTATCATGCGCTTTCTTACCTTTTGCTAAAGCCAATTCAACCTTTGCACGCCCTTTTCCGTTAAAATACATACTCAAGGGCACAAGCGTCATTCCTTTACGTTCTACAGCGCCATGAAGCTTTGCAATCTCACGTTTATTGAGCAATAATTTGCGTGGGCGCTTGGCTTCATGGTTATGACGATTACCATGGCTGAATTCGGGTATATTCGCATTCACAAGCCATACCTCACCTTCTTTAACCTCGGCATAGCTCTCTACGATAGAACCCTCTCCAAAACGAAGCGATTTCACTTCTGTTCCCGTCAAGGTAATGCCCGCTTCAAATTTGTCATCGAGATGATAATCATAACGCGCGCGCCTATTTTCTGCGACATTCTTAACTTTATCAAACTCTACATGTCTAGGCCGTGCCATTATAATAAACCTGCATTCTCCAAAGCCGCATCCACTGTTGCACAGCTTTCTTGGCTTGGTTTTGTCATGGGCAAACGCACTTCATCTGGAAAACCCTCAATCACACGAGACATAGCATATTTCACAGGGCCTGGGGATGCATCGGTAAAGAGCGCTTTATGCAGCGGGTATAATTTATCATTAAGCGTACGCGCCTTATCATAATCACCACCGCTACAGGCAGCTTGAAATTCTGCGCATAATTTTGGTGCAACATTGGCTGTCACCGAAATACAGCCTACGCCGCCTGTTGCGTTAAAAGCCAGAGCCAATTCATCGACGCCCGATAATTGACAAAAGCCTTCTGCGCTGCCAAGTAAATGCTCGGTAACACGCGATACATCGCCGCTTGCATCTTTAATACCGCGAATATTTTTTAATTGCGATAATGCATTAACCGTATCAGGAAGCATATCGGTTACCGTTCTCGCAGGGACATTATAGAGGATCATCGGAAGATCACAATCTTGCGTTAATTTTTCAAAATGTGCAAATATGCCCTTTTGATTTGGACGGTTATAATAAGGCGCAACCACCAGAGCCGCCGCCGCGCCACATTTTTTAGAAAAATTCATATGCAATAATGCATTGGTCGTGTCATTAGAGCCACACCCAGCGATAATAGGAACGCGTCCTGCAGCTTGTTCAACGCAGACTTCGATAACGCGGTGATGCTCTGCATTGGATAGGGTTGAGCTCTCTCCTGTTGTGCCACAAGGGACCAAAGCGCTACTGCCTTGTTCGATTTGCCAGTCGACCAATTTACGAAAATGACTCTCATTAAACGATCCATCGTAAAAAGGAGTCACTAGAGCTGGTATGGAACCAAAAAACATGGATTTATTCCTCTAACATGAAACATATGGGTTCCTATAGACGAATATGGTGATTAAGGAACCATTAAGCGGCAAAATATGAAACTAATATATAACGCCTGATAAGGAGCAATACAATAATATGTCCAACGCGGTATCCCAAATAGTTCTAGCACTATTAATCATGACACCTGCTCCCGCCTTCGCAGTCAATGCGCAAAGCAAGTCATCTAATGCTTATGCTGAGACCCAAGAAATTGTTTTTCAGCCAGGAACGGGAGTACCAAGTCATGCTGTAGATTCCAGCCAAGGCAATATTCCAGCAGCTTTATCGCGCTGGCGCGCATTATCGCGCGGTGGTAATTATAACTTCTCTGAATATAGCAGCTTTTTGCTCACCTATGGTGGTTGGCCCAATGAAAAAACTATCAAGCGCTATGCCGAACAAGCGCTTGATTTAGAGCGTGAAAATGCTGGTTCAATACTCGAATATTTTGATCGTATAGCCCCTACAACCAATATTGGTAAAGCCAAATATGCAATCACTCTAGCCAATAATGGCAGGCGCGAAGAAGCTATCACCATTGGCCGTGACGTATGGCGCACGGGCGCATTACCCGATGATATAGAAAGTCGCCTTGCCAGCATATTGGGCAGCGCATTGAGCAGCGAGGATCATGACACCCGCATTGACTCCCTCTTATGGGCTGGCGCTGTTCGCTCTGCGCGTAACAATTTACCGCGCGCATCGCAGCAGCGGCGCCCCTTATTTGAAGCACAATTGGCCGTTCGCTCTAAAGCATCTGATGCTAGTAGCAAAATTACAGCGGCTGGCGATGCAGGTTTGCGTGATGCTGGTCTTATCGGTGCGCGCGCCAATCAATTACGCAATGCAGGCAATAGTTGGAGCGCACGGCAAATGCTGGCCAATCGCCAGACCCTAGCTCATGCGCCAGAAGATGCCGAAGAATGGTATGAAATATTACTGAAAAATGCACGCTCTGCACGCAATGATAAACAATATAAATTAGCATATGACATTGCATCTATGGTCGATGATGCCATCCCAGCGGGCGAAAAACCCATCGATCAATCGCTTGGTGTGCGTGATGATTATACCAGTCTGACATGGCTCGCGGGTCAAGTGGCGCTCAACAATCTAAACCGCCCAACCGATGCCGCTGCTATGTTTGAGAAATATGGCCTATCTGCGCGCTCTCCGCAGACGCGCACCAAAGGGCTATATTGGGCAGGAAAATCGATGCGTGAAGCGGGTAATTTCCCAGCGGCAAATGCACTTTTTGAACAGGCCGCTTCTTATTACGACCAATTTTACGGGCAGCTTTCTCTCGAAGCATTGGGCCGCAAATTACCAACACGCAGCGCCCCTCCTCCTGTCAGCAATGCCCCCAAAAGCGGTGAAGTGCCTAGCGTATATCTCGCAGCCCAAATTGCCCCGCGTTATGGCGGCTGGAAAGAGCAAAGTGCTTTCTTGCGCGCTATTGCCAATACAGCCGAGAGCGAAAAAGAATTTTTGGACGCTATCGCTCTCTCAAAACGGCTTAATCGTCCCGATTTGCAAGTTATGGCAGCCCGCAATGCCCGCGTTGAAGGGCATAGGAATTTGGTCGCCTATGGTTTCCCAGAAATATCAATTCCAAGCAGTGACCAAGATAATTTTACATTGATTCATTCTATCACACGCCAAGAAAGTCAATTTGACCGTGAAGCCATTAGCCATGCTAATGCGCGCGGCCTCATGCAACTCATTCCCTCGACCGCGCGTGAAGTATCGAGCAAATTACGCCTAAGTTATGCACGCAGCAAATTAACTAGCAATCCCGAATATAACATCATGCTTGGGTCGAGCTATATCAAACAAATGCTGCGCTATTTCGGCGGTAGTTATCCACTGGCTGTTGCCGCCTATAATGCTGGCCCTGGCAATGTGAACAAATGGCTGCGCCGCAATGGTGATCCACGCACGCCGCAGGTGGATATATTGGACTGGATTGAAAATATTCCCGTCTATGAAACCAAAAATTATGTTCAGCGCGTTCTCGAAAATGCCGTGATGTACGATCATCTTAACCCAGA
>CALDZL010000050.1 GCA_937944295.1 uncultured Sphingorhabdus sp. | reverse complement strand
ATTTTTGTTTGTCAATAAAAATTCTTTCAAAGTCTGCTACTTGCATAGGTTGTCCCATTAAATATCCTTGAATAGAATCTACCCCTGCTGCTTTTAAAAGCTCATATTGATTTTGCGTTTCAACGCCTTCTGCAACGACATGCATAGAGAAAGCATGGGCAAGATGCGTGATAGTGCTGATTATTGCTCTATCTTCGGCAGACTCTTCTATGCGTGAAATAAAGGCTCTGTCTATTTTAAGACAAGTGGCTGGCAGATCTCGCAGATATTGAAGAGAAGAATAGCCAGTTCCAAAATCATCAATAGCAATGCCAACACCTATATCTCTGATATTGCGTAATGTTTGTAATATGTCATTATTCTGGTCGAGCAATAGTTCTTCTGTAATCTCTATCGTCAACTTACTAGGGTCAATTGTATATTTTGTTGTAAGGCTTTTAATAATCTCATAGACATTACAATTGTTAAATTGGCGGGGTGAAATATTAACAGCTATTTGAGGTGCTTCAATATCCATATTAGACATTTTTTGTATTTGTTTACAGGCTGCTTCGATAACATAAGACCCGATATCATCTATTAAGCCGCTATCATTAGCGACCCCCAAGAAATCAATGGGAAGCAGATACCCATGATCTGGGTGATTCCATCGTACTAAAGCCTCACCCCCAATAAATTCACCATTAACCGCATCTACTATTGGTTGATATTCAAGAATGAATTCATTCTCTACTAAGGCTTTGCGCAATTCAATTTCTAATGTAGCATTAGCTTGGGCTATATTATTAAGCTCTGGAGAGAAAAAGCAACTTCTGTTGCGACCATTGGCTTTTGCATCATACATAGCAAGATCAGAGAGACGGAGTAGTTCATCGGGATCATTTGCATCACTAGGTATCAATGAAATTCCGATACTGGCACTTACAACTTGTGATATTCCAGCAATGGAATAAGGTTCATTTATACTATTAATCAATTGTTTACAACGGCTGTTGATCTGCTCTGCAGTCTTTACATTACGTAGAATGATAGCAAATTCATCACCACCAATCCGCGCCGCAAAATCATCAGGTTGTAATATATTATTAATCCTCTCAGCCACTTCACGTAATAATATATCTCCAGTTTGGTGACCTTTTGTGTCATTGATAACCTTGAACCTGTCCAAATCCAGTAATAATAAAGCAGCAGTCTCAACTGCCATTGTACATTCTTCTACAGTAGATTTGATACGCTCTGCTAACAAAGCGCGATTGGGTAATCCCGTCAAAATATCATGTAATGCAAGATGCGCCCTGTGTTGTTCGGCATATTTGCGTGCTGTAATATCAACGCCGGTTGATAATACTCCAATAGTTTCCCCTTCTTTATTCAGGAGAGGCGCTTTATTGCAATGAAAGATCATTTCAATGTCATCACTATGAAATGTCTCTTCAAAATGTGGAATAGCTTGTGATGTTTTTAATATGATTTGATCGCGGCGTGCATTGCGTAAAGCAGCATCTTCGGATAAAAAATCATTTATACCACGGCCAATAAAATATTCCTGTTCATCCCCTAGCATAGCTGCCTGATAATTGTTCATAAATAATATTTTATTATCAATGCCAGTGGCGCAAATAATAATAGGTATACTATCTATAACTTGCTCTAATATACTGGTGCCTTGATTTATATCATTTGGATTATTCTTTATGCCAGTCTGTTGATGTAATGTTTGACTAGAAAGCTCGCTCTTTCTGCGATATTGTGCTAATAATGTTTTTGCTCTTTGACTGAATTCTGTATGCGATACAGGGCTTTGAAGAAAGTCTGTGGCCCCAGCATCTAAAGCGGCCAATCGATATTCTCTATCTTGATGCGCCGTTATCATAATAGCTGGTATATCATTATTATTGGCTTTTGATCTTATTTGACGGATGAAATCTGCTCCGTTCATCTCGGGCATTCTATAATCTATGATTAACAAATCAGCACTATTTTCTTGCAACCATGTTAATGCTGTCGACGGCCTGTCGAAGCATGTAGCGACATAATCTGGCCCCATCATTTTAACGAATTGTTCGTAAATTCGTAGATTAGTGGTGCGATCGTCAACAATAAGAATGCGCGCTTGCATGTGGACTACATAGGAATACAAGGTCAATATATAGTTAATTTTTGATTCAGTATATTCTTACACGAAATGATTTTTTTGGATAAAATGGCTTTGTGAATTGAAAACTGAGCATTGCCCATATAAAATAAAACCCAAAATTAAAATAAGAATATGAATTATAAGCGAAAGAGTGAAACTGATGCATTATGAACAGCAATTTCTAAATTTAATGCATCATATTTGGAATCATGGAGCCTTAAAAAAAGATCGCACTGGAATTGGGACCAAATCTATATTTGGGGCTACGATGCGTTTCTCATTAGATAATGATTCTATTCCATTGCTCACCACAAAGAGGGTGTTTTGGAAAACGGCCGCAAAAGAAATGCTGTGGTTCCTAACAGGTAAGACGAATATTAGAGACTTATTGCTGGCCAATGTTCGGATATGGACGGATTGGCCATTGGATAATTACCGTAAAATAACTGGATATGATATTACGCAAGAGGATTTTGAGAATAAGATTATTGAAGATGAGGAGTTTGCTCTTCAATGGGGCGACCTAGGCCCTGTTTATGGTGCGCAATGGGTGAATTGGCCCCGTTATGAGATGCTGCCTGATACCGACTATGAGCCTGTTTATAAAAAAATGGAGCAAGGCGTGGACCAAGTTAGTCTATTATTGGATTCTCTGCAAAAATCACCTGGGTCTCGGCGACATATTATAGAAGGGTGGAATGTTGCGGAATTAGACCAAATGGCATTGCCGCCCTGTCATAAAACATATCAATTTTATGTTGCCGACGGGAAATTAAGCGGTCTGCTCTATCAACGGTCTTGCGATTTGGGACTTGGTTTTGCGTTTAATGTTTTTTCAGCATCGCTCTTGATTAAAATGATTGCACAACAATGCGAATTAGATGCAGGTGAATTAATTTGGAATGGAGGTGATGTGCATCTCTATCTTAACCATGAAGATTTGGTTCAAGAACAATTGAACCGAATACCATCGGGTAATCCAAAGTTAAAAATCATTGGAAAGCCAGATTCTATTTTTGATTATAAAATAGAGAATTTTATGGTTGAGGACTATGAACCACAAAAGCATATTCCTGCACCAGTTGCTGTTTAACTCATAATATCAACTATTTAAATATTAGACTTAATCTGCTCTTACCAAGGAATAATAGGGAAGAATTATTGACCAAATATGGATTTTATAATATAGTAATAAGATTATGAAATTAAATAAATATGATTGATTCGTACTTTTTTACCGAGTTAAATTTATAAATTAAAAAAATCGAATTTGCTGTTATATTATGGGAGAGCTAAGGTGAGGAAATCAGATAAACAGAATTTGCCCAGTCTTAACTTGCATATCCCCGAGCCAAAATTTCGTCCTGGAGACATAGCTGATTTTTCAGATATTGACATAGAAGATGTTGGCGTAACAGCTAGGCCCGATGAAAATTCAAAGCCAATAGATATGCAGCATATGGCAACAGGTCTTATCCGAGTATTGGATATGGAAGGAATTGCTGGCGGACCTTGGGATCCAAAATTATCTTCTAGTATAAAATTAAAAATGTTGCATCATATGGTGCAAGTGCGCAGTTTTGATGATCGTATGTTTAGAGCACAACGCCAAGGTAAAACCAGCTTCTACATGAAATGTACGGGCGAGGAAGCGACATCGATCGCGCCTGCTATGGCACTTGCGCATGATGATATGATTTTCCCAAGTTATCGCCAACAGGGCATATTGTTGGTGCGCGATTATCCAATGCTCGACATGATGAATCAAATTTATTCCAATCGAGAAGATACATTGAAAGGCCGCCAATTGCCGATTATGTATTCGTCCCCTGAACATTCATTTTTTAGTATTTCTGGTAATTTGGCAACGCAATACCCCCAAGCAGTTGGATGGGCGATGGCATCGGCAGCTAAGCAAGATACACGCATTGCTGCAACATGGTGTGGAGAAGGGTCTACAGCAGAGGGTGATTTTCATAGCGCCTTAACATTTGCTGCGGTTTATAATGCGCCTGTCATATTTAATGTTGTTAATAATCAATGGGCTATTTCATCATTTAGCGGCATCGCGGGCGGCGAACGCGCTACATTTGCGTCCCGTGGGCTTGGTTATGGCATTGCAAGTATCAGAGTGGATGGTAATGATCCTTTGGCGGTTTATGCCGCAACACAATGGGCCGCTAATCGGGCGCGCACCAACAATGGACCAACATTGATTGAACATTTTACCTATCGGGCAGAGGGGCATAGCACCTCGGATGATCCTTCGTCTTATCGGGCTACGGAAGAATATGCAAAATGGCCTTTGGGCGACCCATTAGAGCGGCTTAAGGCACATCTTATTCGTGAAGGTGAGTGGGATGAAGATCGGCATGAAATGCTTAAAAAAACTATGGATGATGAAGTGAAAGCCACGCAAAAGCTAGCCGAAAAAAATGGGATATTGGGCCATGGTATGCATCAAGAATTTGAAACTATGTTTGAAGATGTTTTTGAAGAGATGCCATGGCATTTGAGAGAGCAAATGGAAATGTCTTTGGCTGAAAAAATATCAAAATTCTCTACAAAGAGTAAAGAGAAAAAGGGCCAAGGCAATGATTGATATGCCAAGCTCCCCTGTGAAAACAATGAATATGATTGATGCGATTAACAGCGCATTAGATGTGATGTTGGATCGTGATGATAATGTAGTCTTATTAGGCGAAGATATAGGCTATTTTGGTGGTGTCTTTAGGGCAACAGCAAATTTGCAGGAAAAATATGGGAAAAGGCGGGTATTCGATACGCCTATTTCCGAAAATGGTATTTTGGGCGCTGCAGTGGGTATGGGGGCCTATGGTTTGCGTCCAGTACCAGAGATACAATTTGCCGATTATATATATCCAGGTTTGGATCAAATTGTGAGTGAAGCCGCGCGGATACGCTATCGTTCTGCTGGAGACTTTATCTCTCCCATGACGATTAGGACGCCTTTTGGTGGTGGTATATTTGGTGGTCAAACCCATAGCCAATCGCCCGAGAGTCTTTTTACGCACATGTCAGGCGTTAAGACTATCATTCCAGCAACCCCTTATGATGCCAAGGGTTTATTGATTAGTGCTATTGAAGATAATGATCCTGTTATATTTTTTGAACCTAAACGCATTTATAATGGCCCATTTACAGGATATTATGATCGCCCTGTAGAGCCATGGAGCAAACATATAGCTTCGCAAGTACCCGAAGGTTATTATAAAATTCCACTGGGTAAGGCCGATATAGTACATGAAGGTGAAGGACTGACAATTATAACCTACGGCACTATGGTCCATGTAGCAATGGCCGTGGTAAATGAACATTGCATAGATGCAGATGTTATCGACCTGCGCACATTATTGCCGCTTGATATTGAAACAATTGAAGCATCTGTTCAAAAAACAGGGCGTTGTTTAATTGTGCATGAGGCAACACGTACAAGCGGATTTGGAGCTGAATTAGCGGCTTTGGTGGCAGAGCGATGTTTCTATCATTTAGAAGCCCCAATAGAGAGGGTTACGGGTTTCGACACACCATATCCACACAGCCTTGAATGGGCCTATTTCCCAGGGCCTGTGCGTATTACCACTGCAATAGAAAAAATCATGAAGGATTGATCCGATGGCAAAATATATATTTACATTGCCCGATATTGGCGAAGGTATAGCTGAGGCAGAAATTGTACAATGGCATATTGCATTAGGGAACCAGATAAAAGAAGATCAGCCCATTGCTGATATGATGACTGATAAGGCCACTGTCGAGATGGAATCGCCTGTGTCTGGTAAGGTTATTGCGGTGGCTGGTGAAGAAGGGGACGTTATTGCAATTGGCTCTATGCTCATAGAAATAGAGGTTGCAGAGGGAGAGGGTAATCAGGATAATCAAACGGGTGACGATGATAATTTAGAGATAGTAGAAGACAATGTATCTGATGATGGACAAGGCGATAATGCTATAATGCTAAAGGAGGATAATAATATCCTTTTAGAATCAGATTATGATGTACCAATCACAAAAGAGAATGCAAATGCTGATGTGTTTTATAGCAAAGAAACCATTGATTCAGTAACAAAACCTCTCAAAGTAACCGCATCAGCAGCGGTAAGAGCGCGCGCAAAGGCATTGGGTATTGATTTAACTGCGGTAAAGAGTGCAGGGCCGCATGTGCGCCATGCTGATCTTGATGCCTATTTAAATTATGGTGCGGCGCAAGGTTATGGCGCAATCGCTGAGCAGCGCGCTGATGAAACGGTGAAAGTGATTGGCATGCGGCGCAAGATTGCTGAAAATATGATCCTGTCAAAACGAACCATCCCGCATTTTACTTATGTTGAGGAAATTGACGTCACCGATTTAGACGCAATGCGTGCTGATTTAAATGCGAATAGGGGGGATCGTCCCAAATTAACGATATTACCTTTGTTGATTGCAGCGATTAGCAAATCAATCCCTGATTTTCCGATGATAAACTCAACCTATGACGACGAGGCTGGTTTGGTGACCCGTCATGGTGCTATCAATATGGGTATTGCGACCCAAACAGCGGCTGGTTTAAAAGTACCTGTCATTCACAATGCGCATGCAATGAATATTTGGCAATTATCGCATGCGATAAAATCTCTATCTGAATCTTCTAGGGATAATTCTATTGCGGTTCAAAAATTACAAGGTGCGACTTTAACTGTTACATCGCTAGGCCCGCTTGGCGGAATAGCCACCACGCCCGTAATTAATAAACCAGAGGTTGCTATCATTGGTCCCAATAAGATTGTTGAACGTCCTGTGATTATCGATGGTGAGATAGAAGCCAGAAAGCTTATGAATCTCTCGATCAGTTGCGATCATCGTGTCGTCGATGGCTATGATGCAGCAAGCTTTGTCCAAGCGCTTAAAAAATTACTTGAAACGCCAGTGCTTTTATTTGCGGATTAATCACAAAACTGAATTTTAAATTCTTGTCATATTTACAGGCCGAGCTCTGAAAGACTATTTTGATCAAATTTCACTTTAAAGGTTACAAATGCCCCGCTGCGCGTGTAGCGAGACTCTTCAAAATCGCGATCAATAAAACCTACGATATTATATCCAATAGAAATATTGCTATTTTTGAAGGGCGATACCGTTATAACTGGCCCACCAGAATAAGCAATATTATCGCCATTAGAGCCAATACGTACAGTTGCTTGCCCACCAATATCGACGCTTTTGCTTATATCGAAAGTCGCATCAATTCCTAAAACATTACTCCAACCTTCAATATCATCCGCGCCAAAGCGATCAAATACATATCGCGTTCCCCAAAAGAGGCTATATTCACCACGCTCAGAAAATCCACTGGAGCCAAGACCATTGCTAGCTGAAACAGGTGCATAATTAATGCTGATGCTATTTATCAAGCGGCGCGAAGTAGCATCACCACTGATAGTAAGGGCGCCGCCGCCGATGGGTCCTGCATTACCAGCAATGGCATTACGAATAGAATCGTAACGAAATTCTGCTTTATCTAATATTGCCCAGCGGCTATCAGAAGGACGATAAGCCCAACTCAATTCACCAGCTAATGCCTCGGTTCGCGCGGCGCCTTCTTGATCGGCGTTGAAATAGCTTATTGCAGCGCCAACAGCAACACCTTCGCTAATTTGACGCAATATAGAAGACGTAATGCCATAACGATCATTAGTATCGCCATTGCGATATTCGCCTCTACTTGCCCAGCTCCATCGTTCTGCACGATAGGTGATACCAGCTGTTACTGCGGTGAAGTCCTCAGTTAATGCACCATCACTGCTTAAAAAACCACCCGATGCAATGGGTTGCGCAGGATTAACGACATCATCTTGGTCAAAACCATTCAATGTCTTATTACCATCTAATGAGAAATCCACCGACCATTGTTCGTTCAAACGAAGTGATTGCGATAATCCATAGGCTGCAAAACTGCGTGGTCCAAACTCATGTATATCTTGCTGATTGCCGCTAGCTGTTATGCGTGCACCAGCCCATGGCGCAATATCAAAGCCAATACGCGCGGTTCTGCTGTCGATATTTTGTCCATCTGCAATCTCATACCCACCAACGATTTGAATATCTGGCCGAATGGAATAGCGTGCGCCGACACGATGACGAGCAGGGAAATCAATGCTCTCATCTTGACCACCAAGGGCAAATTCACTTTGCGCGCTTAATTCTAACTTATTATTGAGCAGCAATTGAGAGCCACCAACTTTGGCCAATGTTGAGCGATTGATACTGCCATCAGCTAAGCGGTCTGATGCATGAGTTACCCCAGCGCGCAGCGTTGTATTATTGGTGCGATATTCTATTTCGCCAGATGCGGCACGGCGGCGCGCATTGGTCTCAAAGAAATTTTCCTGGAAAGTCACAACGGATAATTGCAGATCATCACTAATATGTAGGCGACCCTCAACGCCTATTTTGCGCGAACCAATTTCTGATGCATTCTGCTGACCAATGCCAAATCGTGCTGATTGCTCTCTGACATAGGCCAAGACATCGACTGTATTACTATGATGTTCAGCCTCGACTAACCAAGCGCTTGATGTGCCAGCATCACCATTTGTGTTGCCTGCTTTTGCTTTGCCGTCAGAAACAGCAACTTCGGCACGAATTTGAGTTCCCGTACTAACATTATAGACAATATCAACACCGCCTAAATTGGTCGTATCGCTATCGGTTTCATCATGAATAGCGGTTACGGCAATTTTAACTTTTTCTGCTTTATCTTGCCAACGAATGCGCCCGCCCGCATTGGTAACGCGATCACCAATTCCTGAAACTTCGTAAGTCGCGATGATGAATTGTGGATTTAGGCTACTATCGCGTGAGAGGATTGGCTCACGGAAAATCAATGTGCCATTTATATAATCAATATCATAATCGATGTTGCGCACCAATTGACGTGTGTTTATAATAAGATTTGATCGAATACGGTCGCGTGTTTCAATTTCTATACGTTCGCTATTGGCGATAATATCGCGTGCCGAAAGCGCATACGGTCCAGAGAGGCCATTGCCTTGTATCTCTTCGCGGCGGAACTGGAATGGTGTATCGGCAGCAAAGGCATTGGCAGAGATTTGATCGTTACGAAATTCTGCCTTCACACCATTGAAGGAGCGCTGATATCGCGCAAGTTCTGGTTCATTTATGCCTGTTTCATAATCACCAAATAATGCAAAAAATTGCGGGCGTTCTAGTTTTAGATATAATCTACGCACTGATGCAGCATCAAAACGTTGTTCGCTGCGATCGGCATAGATGGTGTAAAAACTGCGCGGATCTATAACAGCACCAAATCGTGTTTCATCTTCTTCTTTGTCGCTATCATAGGCAAGTGTTAGCAACCATTTGCCAGATACACGGCCTTTGGCATAGAGCGCAATACGGCCATCGACATTAATGTCATCTTCCTCATCGGTAAGTTCTTCTATGCCTTCTTCCAGCTTATTAAAGCCAATCGTGCCAGCAGCAAAGCCAACCACTGTCCATGGGCGTTCACCAGGGTCTAACCAAGTTTCAATGCGCTGTTCTCGGGTAATTTCACCGTCACGGAAGTTGAAATTCACGCTCAATGTGCCAGATGCGGTAGTCGGAGCTAATTCGATATATGCGAGACCATCATCTCCAATGACACGCCATACGGGGTCTGCGCGTTCTAAGCCTGATAATTGATTGGCTTGCTGAGCATCAACATCAACTGCTGCCTCATAAGGGGCAGGGACAATGAAATCGCCAACGCTACCATGCTGAATAGGGCGACCGCTGCGGTCGGTGAGACGCACGGTGATGCGTGGTTTGGTAATACCATCAGCGATTAAGATAGATTTTTCTCTAATAAATTCAGCGCGAACGGGCGGTGTAGAGAAATGGACTTCGCGCTCTAATGTATCAATTATGTTGCCACTGGCATCTTTGATGTTCGCCGTAAGAATATTTTTACCACTATCTATGGGTATAGCACGCCAGATACTGGCCGCTATTCTGCGGTCGCTGCTTTTCTTTTGTCCGTCATAATTGAGAGGATCTGTGGCTTTGCCATTGATAAACAGTTCAACCTTTTGCCTTGGAGCATGTTTAATGGCAACACGTATGGATTGTACACGAGGATTATAGCCCTCGTTGGGAAATAACCATGCATTACCTGGGCTTTGGCCTGCGAACCAGTCAATATCAGCACCTGCTGCTTCTTGATCGCTAATGGCTTCTGGTAAAGGGCTAATATCCACTGCGATAGATTCACGTGGTGCAGTTTTTACGGTTCTGAAATCTGCTCGTTTTAATGCGCCACCATTGCCCTCTACAAAGCGAGAAATAGCACTGCCAGCACTGCGTGTATTTTGTGCACAGTCAATGGCCTGTTGGTCATTAGGCAGAGAAGAAGGATCGATTTGTACGACTTGCGTACCTGGACGTAATCCCTCGAAATGATAACGCCCATCTTGATCGGTAATGGCGAAACGACCATCTTGTAATATCACTCGAACACCAGCAATTCCATTGGCTTGATCGGGGTGGGTTGAACATCCCTGATCGGTAATTCTACCAATAATTGTAAAGCGTTCTGAAATTTCATCCCGCTCAATACGCAAAATTGCATCGGCGGTGTTGCTGGTTGAACCACGATCATCACTGGCCGTAATAATATTAATAGCATCGCCTTCACTGGCATCTTGGCGCACCTCACCTAAATAAGTGAGTAATGCGCTCTCACCCCCCGCTAATGGCGGCACAGATATGCTGAATGACGAGCCATCAGCAGCCGTATCGGCAGCTATAAGTTCATCATTGTAACGTATTGTACCCGTGCGCAGCCTTATTTGCTCTGGCAAAGTATCTGTAATAATAATATTACCAGTATTACGTATATTATCTTGGTTTGAAACGGTAACACGATATTGTACAACATCGCCTCTAGCTGCTGTAGGTTTGCTAACGATTTTGCTTAATAGCAAGGGGGTTCCTGGGCGGTCTAATGGAATATCGACACGCACAGGTGCAGGGTCATCTAGGACAATAATACCGCCAAATGATCCATCAACAATTGCAAATTGGCCGCCATCGGGACGGTTGAGTTCTGCCAGTTGGTCGCGTGTAGCAATAGATGTAAAATTATAAGGTTCTGGCGGTGTGACGATTAAGCGATAACGCCCTGCACGTAGAAATGGGAAGCGATAAAAACCAGGGGTAAAATTATAGATGGTTCCTCCGCTATCAGTCACTGTGCTGCCTGTTATGACACTATTGGGAAAAATGGATGTGCCATCATCACCAAATACATCGGCGGGCAGGCCTGTGTCGGCATCAATGATTGTTACAGTTGTACCATCCACAGGAGAGCCATCTCCGCTGTCAAATGCGATCCCAAATGGATCAATTAAAACCTCTATTGATGCTGACCCAACATTTATACCGCTATCATTATCATCCAAAGAGAATGATAATTGATCTCCAGGAGAGACGGATAGGATACAATCACCTTGAACAGGGGCAGGTGGTATGGCCGCTGTATTAACAACACCACGAAAAATAGAGCTATTTTGGGCTGACTCGGTTAGAATAATATTTTCTTTGTCGCCGTTCAATGTTGTAACGACCGCTTCAAAGCTATCAATTACATCAGGGTTGACATTTTTACTTATAGAGTCGACTTGAATAATGAGAGGCTCGCCCGCTCTAATGGCTGTGGCTTCTTCTATATCGGCATTATTAGTATCAATACTCGCGAATGCACCGCCCAATTGTGTGGCTACAGGGCCGTTATTGCCCATACAGATTGTATCTGGAATATTATCATTTATTGATCCTGGGCCTGTGCCAAAATGAAAAAGTGATAAAGTAGCTGGTGGTATAGTACGATCAACATTGATAAGCACTTCGTTCGATGGCCTTGCTATTCTGGTGCTACCATCACTATAAGATATGTTGGCGGTATTGCTAATTACATCCACATCTGTTTGTGCTCGCACAGCAGAATTCGCTGTAGGAAAAGAAATTCCTACAGCTAGCAATGCAGCGCATTTCATAACAGATTTGGTAAATATTTTCATAACATAAAATAGCGGCGGTTAGAAATCAATCTAACGCGCCGCTTATATTTTACTAATCGATAGTCACTTGGAAAACGAGTGTACGTGTCTCGCCGCCCGCAATATCGGTCAATGTACCCGAAACTGTATCTGTTGCTGCTGTATATGTAGCAGCCGTTGTACCAGCAGCACATGTGCTGGTCGTTGCATCAAATGTGGTTCCATCAACAAATGCAGAAGATGGAACAAAAGTTACCCCTGTGATTGTTGAGAGATTATCTGATAAAGTTACCCCTGTGGCTGTTGCACCGCCCGCAGCATTGCTAACCGCGATACAATATTCTACCACTGCGCCTGGAATCGCTTTTGGATTGGTGCTGCTCACTGGATCACTGATGACGCGACTTACTTTAGCAACGGATAATTCAGCCGCAGAAACTGTATAATCATCATTAGCAGCTTCTACGCCGTCACGGCCTGTGTCACCAAAGATTGTCTCTACGCCTGCTGTGTTGACATCAGCATCGGTTGAGGCAGTAATGGTAGAACCATCGCTATTCAATGCCGTGCCCGTAAGTGTAACGCCAGAGACATCTCCATTAATTTGGCTGATAGCAATATCACCAATTACAAAAACGGTGACGCTGTCATCTGCCGCCAAATTGTCAATGCTTGTTACCGTATCGACGGCAGGGTTAAAAACACCATCATCATCAACGTCGATAAAAAATGCAAGATTGCTTACATCAAAAGCATCTGTACCCGTTGGTGTCGCACCAGCTGAGGCGATCTGCGATGCTACCAATGAGAAATCAAGTACATCATTTGATGTGTTGGTCAATGTGAATGCTGTAACAGCATCTGTTTGACCAGGAACAACAGTTGTCGTTCCGTTTACGATTGTTGCAGATTCTACCAGTGTGAAACGGACAACACGGTCGACTTGAAAAGTATCAGATGCGGTTGCTTGTGTTTGATTAACACCTCCGACTTGGAAATCTACGGTTACATTATTTAATATGTCAGTACCTTGTGTGGTTCCTGATGCGTGAGCGGCATTTACGCCGCCGATACTGCTACAGGCCAATACACTTATACCGACAAGAAATTTTAGCTTACTAGTCATTGCTTTACTTCCTTGTTACTCAATTGTAATCGCCAGTCAGCCGCGGCGATAAAAACGGCTGTGGCTATCTTACAATTCCACGAAATATTAATTTGCCAGACGAACCAGCGGCCAGCGTGTCTCTAATTGTCCAACGAACATGGGTTACATCACTCATTAATGCAGGACGTTTGGTTCCATCTGCTTTTGTAATGAATAATGTATTTAATGGACCCCAAATATTACCACCATCGACAGAAACCTCTTCATTTCCATCTGCACTTCCGTTGTAAATTACAGGAGCAGGCATTGGATTGGTGACCAATAAATTTGATGCAGGCGATGTTGAAATATTTGTATATTTTACGACAAATACTAGCTTATCGCCGGGTAATACGGTTGTAGGTTTGTTTAGTATGGCTTTGTTAGACCCATCGGCTTGAGTTTCAAGCTTTTCTACGAATACATCGCTTGAAAGTTCTAATGCAGAGGATGCAAATGCAGGGGAGGTTGCACATGACAAGGCCATTATTAGTATAGCTTTTGGAAAATATTGTATCATTGGATTGTCACCTCAAAAGTTACGGTACGTGTTTCACCCGCTGCTACATCGCCAATATTGACGCTGATTGCGCTGCCATCAAACCCTCCTGCATCTGAATCATTTGCATCAGTCATTGCGACTGTTTCAAAGGTAATGCTAGATGGGACATAGGTGGTTGATATTGGGATGGGATCTGTAATAACCAAATCACTCAATGTACCAGAACCAGAAATGCTGGCCACCAGATTATAAGTTATTACCGAACCAGGAACAGCACGATCACCGCCAAATGGGTCCGCTACTGTAGCTGTTTTTACCAGAGATATTTGGGCCAGAGAAACGGCTAAAAACCCGCTATCATTATCATCTGCACCTGTTGATCCAACGACTGCGTCTCCACCGCCTTGTCCTAGTCCGTCAAACGAAGTACCTGGTGTAGCAGTACCTGTATTTGCTTCGGCAATAAGCGAGACTTCGGAGCGCGCTCCATCGATCGGATCATCAGGAATAGTGGTAATGATAAAAACGGTAATGCTTTCATCTGGTGCTAAATCAGGATCATTTGTTCCTGCGATATAGATAGTATCTATACCAGCATCATACGCACCATTACCATTAGTATCGATAACAATTCTCTGTAGTGTAGGATCAAAATCATCACCGCCAACTGCTGTGTCTGCGGTTAAACGAAAACTCTCCTGTCCATTACCAGTATTGGTGACCTGAAAAGTTAAGATTTGGTCAATAGCGCTTGGTGCAGTTATAACATCGCCAGGGTCACTTGTTACTACATTAACGTCGAGCAGTTCATCAACGATGATAGTAACAGTGTTAGAGGGAATCTGAATAAGATTGCCACTTGGCCCTATATAACTTGCCTGTGCTGTATTTTCAATATTAGTACCCGCTATCGTTCCAGCCGCATGAACAGGTAATATTGTTAATATTGACAGTGTAATCATAACCAGAATATTGCACGCACATGCAATTACCCAATAGCTTGGGGTTTTGATTTGGTCGGTTATGTTACAAAATTTCATACTGTCAATAGTGACAGAATAAGGTCAATAAATGCTTAATTTGGTCTTTAAAAAGCTTTAACCTTCACAGAATGTATAAATATATTTTTGCTGTCATATCATATATTTGTAATAGAGAATAAAACTCTCTTAATATAAAATAACGTAACAAATTTCTGGTTAATATTATGTTAGCTTGGTTTTGGGGAAATGAGAATGAATCCAAAATCATTCATGGCTTATCTAATAATTAAAATATATTTTGGACTTTTCAAAACTGTTGGTTGACAGAATCTATTCGCTCTTCTAATTGCCCTCTCACCGCAGTTAGCGGGTGTAGCTCAGTTGGTTAGAGCGC
>CALDZL010000049.1 GCA_937944295.1 uncultured Sphingorhabdus sp. | reverse complement strand
GTTAAAGGACCAAGCCGAGAGCGCGGTGGTTTGATGAGGGTGCGCTGCACGATAGAGGGCGCACCATCCTCCAATAATGTAGAAACCAATGCCTCCCCGACCTTAAGTTCGGTAATAGCTGCTTCGACATCCAAATCGGGGTTGATACGAAAAGTATCAGCTGCGGCTTTGATGGCTTTTTTATCGCGTGGGGTAAAAGCACGCAAAGCATGCTGAACGCGATTGCCCAATTGCCCAGCAATATCCTCTGGAATATCAATTGGGTTTTGAGTGACAAAGTACACACCGACGCCTTTGGAGCGGATAAGACGTACGACCTGTTCAATTTTATCTTCTAATGCCTTTGGTGCATCTTCAAACAGTAAATGCGCTTCATCAAAAAAGAATACCAATTTGGGCTTTTCAGGATCGCCAACCTCAGGCAATGTTTCAAATAATTCCGATAAGAGCCAGAGCAAAAATGTCGCATATAATTTTTGGCTACGCATCAATTTATCGGCGGCTAATATGTTGATATAACCGCGCCCTTGTTCGTCACATTTTAGAAAGTCATCAATCTCTAAGGCTGGTTCGCCAAAAAACTGTCCAGCGCCTTGGCTGTCAAGCGATAGTAATTGGCGCTGGATAGCGCCAACTGAGGCTTTGGTGACATTGCCATATTTTGCAGAGAGTTCCTTGGCGTTTTCTGCTGTATAGGCGAGCATAGATTGTAAATCATCCAAATTAAGCAGTAGTAAACCCTGTTCATCGGCAAAACGAAATACGATGTTAAGCACGCCTTCTTGAGTGTCATTCAGGCCCATTAAGCGCGCCAGTAATAAAGGTCCCATTTCAGATATAGTCGTGCGTATGGGGTGGCCTTGTTCGCCGTATAAATCCCAGAATATTGCGGGATTATCGCTATAGGTATAATTATTCATACCCAATTCTTTGGCACGGCCTTCTAATTTGTCGGCATGTTTGAATTTTGCAGAGCCCGCCATAGATATGCCTGATAGATCGCCTTTTACATCAGCTAAAAATACGGGCACACCTTGTGCAGAAAAACTCTCTGCCAATCCCTGCAATGTAACGGTCTTACCTGTACCCGTTGCTCCCGCGATCAAACCATGCCGGTTGGCGCGCCCTAAATTTAGGCTTTGTTTCTCACCACCGCCAAGTCCTAAAAATACTTCACTTTTATTATCCATCATATCCTCAATCAATTGGCTCATTACATGAGCGAGTCTGTCACATATACCATGGCGCGAAATAGACGCTGGTACAAATGTTTTGATAAAGCTCGGGCGTAAAAAGATTATAAGCAATATTATTAAGGCAATTTACCGTTCGTCATGAATCGTTCATCGCAAATGTGATTACTTACTATATAGCCCAGTATTTAGTATTGGGAAAATGATTGCGTTTTAATATGGAAAAATTTTATGAATTTAATGCGATATTGGGCGATAATTATTACAATTACAATGCTATTGAGTGGTTGTACCACATCAGATGACGAGCGCAGTACTTCACAATCACAGCCCCCTAGAACGAACCAAGGTAGCAATAATAATACGCAGCAAATCAATCCCCCAATACGCGACATTGCCAGCGAAAGGCGCGTCGCCAAAGCGGCATTAGAACGCGAGATCCATGAATTGTGGCGTAAATTTCCAGGTAAAACAGGAATTGCAGTCCGCCGCATCGACGGAGATTGGACCATAGGAAAGCGCCTTAATGATCTATTTCCACAACAAAGTGTGTCCAAAATATGGGTTGCAATGACAATATTGGATCAAGTCGACAGGCGCAAATTATCTCTGACTGATCCTGTTCGTATTACAAAAAATGATTTGGCAGTTTTCCATCAACCGATAAGGACCGAAGTCATCCGCGATGGTGAGGTTACCGAATCTATTCGTAGTCTAATGGAACGCTCCATAATAAAAAGCGACAATACTGCTAATGATAGCCTGCTTCGTACTGTTGGCGGACCAGATGCTGTGCGCAGATTTATATCAAACAGAAGATTGGGCCGTATACGTTTTGGCCCAGGTGAACGCTTGTTACAGAGTAGTATCGCCGGAATAGAATGGCGCCAAGAATATAGTGAAGGGCGTAAATTTTATACGGCTCGTGCTAATTTACCACGCGAACAACGCAAACAAGCTTTGGATAAATATTTGGCCGACCCAGTGGATGGAGCAACCCCAAATGCACTTGTCAATGCACTTGATAGATTATCGAAACATGATTTATTATCGGTGGCATCATCCAGATTATTGCTCAACCTTATGACGCGGGTCACAAGTGGTCCTCGCCGCCTAAAAGCTGGAGTACCAGCTGGATGGCAATTTCTGCATAAAACAGGAACAGGCCAAGATTTGCCGCCAGTATCAACAGGCTATAATGATATTGGCATTATGACCGCACCCGATGGAACGCGCTATGCTGTAGCCGTACTTTTGGCCGATACAACGGCTAGTGTTCCAGAGAGAATGCGCTTGATGCAGTCTGTTGCGCGCGCCGTTGCCCGCAACCATAGATAACCACAATTTTATATAATAATTACTCCAGCTTCTCAATATTTAAATAGCAGCTTAAAGATAGGTTATCTACTCTTCTTCTTGTTCCTTGGACATGCGTTCTGCACGTGCTTCGGGCATCTGATCGTCTAATTTTTTAGCCGCTTTATCCAACATTTTTTGATCTTGTTCTGATACAATATCAACATCATCATCAGCACAAGATGTTAAGCACAGAGCCGCTGTAGCGATCCATAATTTACTACTATTATTCTGTTTCATCTTTGCCCGAATTGGCAACTGGCTCAGGTGCAATCTCTGGAGCAGTTGCATCTGATAATTCTTTTCCCATTGCATCGGCAGCGCTCTCAGCATTTTCAATTGCATCTGCTAATGCATCTTCTTCACTTGTTTCGACTTCTTCAATTTCAGGCTCAACGGCTATTTCTTCTTCGTTAGTACATGCCGAAAAAAGAAAAATACTGGATAGTAAAAAAATGACGTATGGTTTTTTCATTAAATGCCTCATGCTATTATTTTCGCCAATATATGCCATTGGATGACTGACTTAGCAATACTCAGCTCATAAGCTGTTATGATATTAAGGAAACATTTTTAAGATAGCTATACCCTCCTAGAAAATATTATATTTAGTCCAATAAATATATCTTTGATTGACCCATATAAAGATATCTTTATATGATTATAATAATGGACAATATACTCAACATAATGCGCGCTCTAGCAGACCCAACACGCTTACGCATGGCGCTACTGGTGAGTGCTATGGAATTATCTGTTGGTGAAATGGCATTAATATTGGATCAGAGCCAACCGCGCGTCTCGCGTCATATTCGTATATTGGATGAAGCTGGCATCATAAAACGGCGCAAAGAAGGCAGTTGGGTATTTTTACGCAATGGCAGTTTCCCGCAATTAGACAAATTAAATGCGCTTTTCCAATCCTCTGAAATATTTCAATCCCATATTGTTAAATCTGATATGGAAAAATTAGAAAAAGTCCGTGCTGACCGCGCCGAAATGGCCGAAGCCTATTTTGCCAACCATGCTAGCGAATGGGATCAAATTAGATCCCTACATATTGATGAGCAAGTTGTTGAACAAGAGATGCAGCGTATATTAAGCGCCTACTCTCTTGGCCGCTTATTAGATGTTGGTACAGGCACAGGACGGATGATAGAATTATTCGCAGGCCAATCTGATTATGCGGCAGCCATAGATAATAGCCCCGAGATGCTTCGGGTTGCGCGGGCAAAAATTGATCGTCTTGCTAGCAAGGTTGAAATGATGTTAGGTGATTTTAACGATCTACCTATTGATAATGATAGCTTTGACACGCTGATTTTACACCAAGTGTTGCATTATGCGCAAAACCCACAGCGCGCCATTAAAGAAGCATCGCGCGTATTATCAGAGAATGGCCGTCTTATGATTGTCGACTTTTCGTCGCATAATGTCGAAGATTTACGCAAATATCATGCCCATGCGCGGCTTGGCTTTTCCAACGATATGATGAAGCAAAACTTTCGTAATGCTGGTTTACATATGGTGCATCATACCGACCTTTCCAACACCGAAAAAAGCGATAATGCATTAACGGTCTCGATTTGGCTCGGCCAGAAAATAAACCGCGATAAAAATCAAGGAACAGATCATCCAATCCATAAATTGCCTAATAAATTGCCTAATAAATTGAAAGTCATAAAATGAACGCGAATGAAACCAACATCAATCATCAACCCCTATTTGCAGGATTACCGGGCGATGCGGAAATTTCATTTGAATTTTTCCCACCCAAATCGGAAAAAATGGAAGCGACATTGTGGGACAGCGTCAAGACATTAGAACCGCTCGACCCGCGTTTTGTGTCTGTGACTTATGGTGCTGGCGGTTCAACCCGCGAGCGCACTCATAACACGGTTGCTCGTATCGCTAAGGAAACCAATATAGCGGCGGCGGCGCATCTTACCTGTGTTGAGGCTAGCAAGGCTGAAATTCGTGAAATAGCAGAAGCCTATTGGCAGGCTGGCGTGCGTCATATTGTCGCTTTGCGCGGAGACCCACCCAGCGAAGGGCAACAATTTACTCCGCATCCAGAGGGCTATGCGAGCGCCGCCGAATTGGTCAGAGGCCTTAAAGAAATTGCCGATTTTGATATTTCGGTGGCTGCCTATCCTGAAACACATCCAGAGGCCGATTGCGCGCAAAGTGATTTGGACAATTTAAAACGTAAATTAGATGCAGGAGCAAGCCGCGCCATTACACAATTTTTCTTCTCGCCCGATGCATTTTTTCGTTTTAGAGACGCAGCCGCAGCAGCCCATATTGATGCGGAGTTGGTGCCAGGAATTTTGCCCGTATCTAATGTTAGCCAGACACGCAAATTTGCCGCCATGTGCGGTGCGCAAATCCCTGTCTGGATGAATGAATTGTTTGAAGGGTTGGATGACCACCCTTCAGCGCGGCAATTGATAGCAGCAACTATTGCTGCTGAAATGTGTCAGAACCTCTACACAGGGGGAGTAAGGCACTTTCATTTTTATACGCTTAATCGCAGTGAATTATCTTATGCTATTTGCCACTTGCTTGGCAAAAGAGCGAAAGGCGGTCAATCATGAGCGCGCTCTCCCCCGCCGATTATGTTCGCCAAACTGCACAGGAGCGCATCATGGTTTTTGATGGCGGTTATGGCACCGCTATCCAAGCTTATAAATTAGAAGAAGCTGATTACCGTGGAGGGCTTGACCTTTCTATGGATCAAAAAGGCAATAATGATCTACTTTCGCTTACGCGCCCTGACATTGTGAAGGATGTGCATAGAGCCTATTTAGACGCAGGCGCGGATATTATCGAAACCAATAGTTTCAGCGCCACCAAAATCAGCATGGCCGATTATGGATGTGAGCATTTGGTCAAAGAGCTGAATATAGAGTCTGCGAGATTAGCCCGTGAGGCGGCTAATGAAGCGCAAGCTGCTGATGGCATAAGACGTCTTGTTGCGGGAGCCATTGGTCCGACCAATAAGACTCTGTCTTTATCACCCGATGTTAATGATCCAGGGTTTCGCGAAATTGATTATGATTATTTAAAAGGCGTTTATCGCGAACAATGCGATGCACTGATCACAGGCGGTGTCGATTTTCTATTGATCGAAACAATATTCGATACGCTGAATGCCAAATGCGCAGCGATGGCTGCTAAAGAGGCGGCTGATGCCAGCGGCCGTGATGTGCCGCTGATGATTAGCATGACGATAACCGATATGGCAGGACGCAATTTATCGGGCCATACGGTCGAGGGTTTTTGGAATGCGATCCGTCATGTAAAGCCGCTTACTATCGGTTTAAATTGTTCTTTTGGTGCAGATTTACTGCGTCCTTTTTTGACCGAATTATCCAAAAATGCGGATGCCTTGATTATGGCCTATCCTAATGCAGGACTGCCCAATGATTTGGGCGAATATGATGAATTGCCAGAGCAAACAGCAGCGCTTATTTCCGAATGGACGCAAGAAGGCCTCGTTAATATTATCGGCGGATGCTGCGGCACGACACCAGCGCATATCGGTGCTATTGCACGCACGGCAAAACAGGCTGCGCCAAGAGAGATTCCTTCCTTACCCACATTGACCCGCTTATCGGGTCTCGAGTCCTTCGTTATGGGCGCATAAAGAGATATAATTATGACCAACAACCAAGGATCCAGCTTCGTCAATATCGGCGAGCGCACCAATGTTACAGGCAGCGCACGGTTCAAAAAACTCATCCTAAACGATGATTATGAAACGGCGATTGAAGTGGCGCGACAGCAGGTTGAAAATGGCGCGCAAATCATTGATGTTAACATGGATGAAGGCTTGCTTGATGCGCAGCACGCAATGACCACCTTCCTTAAATTAATGGCGGCCGAGCCAGATATAGCGCGCGTTCCCGTGATGATTGATTCCTCGAAATGGAGTGTGATTGAAGCGGGTTTAAAATGTGTTTCTGGCAAGCCTATCGTCAATAGTATTTCGATGAAAGAAGGAGAAGAAGAATTTCTTAAATATGCACGGCTTTGCATGGCTTATGGTGCGGCTGTTGTAGTTATGGCTTTCGACGAAGTGGGGCAGGCCGATACCAAAGAACGCAAAGTTGAAATTTGTCAACGCGCTTATAAATTATTGATAGGGGTAGATTTCCCACCCGAAGATATTATTTTCGATCCCAATGTTTTTGCCGTCGCAACGGGTATTGAAGAGCATGATAATTATGGTGTTGATTTTATCGAAGCTACTAGAGAAATTACTGCTACTTGCCCGCATGTGCATATATCGGGCGGCTTATCCAACCTCTCTTTCAGCTTTCGGGGTAACGAGCCTGTGCGCCGCGCCATGCACTCGGTATTCCTCTATCATGCAATACCAGCTGGTATGGATATGGCGATTGTGAATGCGGGGCAGTTGGATGTTTATGACACGATTGATCCCAAATTGCGCGAAGCGTGCGAAGATGTCATCTTAAACCGCAATCCCAAAGATGGCGGCAATGCAACCGAAAATCTTATTGCTTTGGCCGAGACTTATCGCGGCAAAGATGCAAAGGCCGAAAAGGAAGCCGCTGAATGGCGCAGTTTGGGCGTTGTAAAACGGCTTGAATATGCATTGGTCAAAGGGATTGATGCGCACATTATCGAGGATACCGAAGAAGCCAGACTATTGAAAGCGCGTCCTATTGAGGTGATCGAAGGGCCACTTATGGACGGCATGAATGTTGTTGGCGATTTATTTGGTTCGGGCAAAATGTTTTTGCCGCAAGTGGTGAAATCTGCCCGCGTTATGAAAAAAGCGGTGGGTCATCTATTGCCCTTTATCGAGGCTGGAAAAGAAGAAGGCGCAAAAGGCAAGGGCAAGATTATCATGGCCACTGTGAAGGGTGATGTGCATGATATTGGCAAAAATATCGTCGGTGTTGTTCTGCAATGTAATGGCTTTGAAGTTATCGATTTGGGTGTCATGGTACCGTGGATGGATATTATTAACGCTGCAAAAGAACATGATGCTGACATTATCGGGTTATCAGGATTAATCACGCCATCGCTCGATGAAATGGTAACGGTGGCAGAAGAAATGGAGCGCGCTGGCATGGTTACGCCGTTGCTCATTGGCGGAGCAACAACCTCAAAAACGCATACAGCTTTGCGGATTGAACCTGCTTACAGCGGTCCAACAATTTATGTGCTAGATGCTAGCCGCGCTGTAGGGGTAGCTTCAACATTGGTGAGTGATACTTTGGCCGAACAATATATTGCTGATACACGCGCAGATTATGAAGAGGTACGTATTGCGCGTGCAGGTAAGACCGCTAAAAAACTTACTGCGCTTGCGGATGCGCGTGCTAATAAATTTATTATTGATAAGGCCCAAAAACCTGCTGCACCGCAAAAGCCAGGTTTGCATATTTATGATGATTGGGACTTAAATGATCTTAGACGCTATATAGATTGGACTCCTTTCTTTCGTTCGTGGGAACTTGCTGGAACATATCCTGCTATTTTAACCGATGAAGTGGTTGGCGAAAGCGCGAGTGATTTGTTCAAAGATGCGCAAAAAATGCTAGATACGATCATTGCTGAAAAATGGTTGACGGCGAAAGGCGTCGCAGGATTATGGCGAGCGCGCAGTGAGGGCGATGATATTTACATTGCTCCCGATAATGAAGAAATTTGCATACCCATGCTGCGGCAACAAGTAAATAAACGGGCGGGTAAGGCCAATATGTGCTTGGCCGATTTTATCGATACATCAGATGATTGGATAGGCGGATTTGCTGTAACTGCGGGTCATGGCATTGATGAACATGTAGCGCGTTTTGAGGCTGATAAGGATGACTATAATAGCATATTGTTAAAAGCATTAGCAGATCGTTTGGCAGAGGCTTTTGCTGAAGCGATGCATCATCATGTGCGCACCGAATTATGGGGTTATGCACCAGATGAGGCATTAGATAATAAGGCGCTGATCCAAGAACAATATCAGGGTATTAGGCCAGCGCCTGGCTATCCTGCTTGTCCTGATCATAGTATTAAACCTGCTTTATTTGATATACTTCACGCACAAGAAAACACAGGAATTTCTCTAACAAGTAGTTTTGCGATGCTGCCGACGGCTGCAGTCTCAGGTTTTTACTTTGGCCATCCGCAGGCCGAATATTTTGGTGTGGCGCGTATTGATGAAGATCAAGTTAGCAATTATGCACAGCGCAGGAATGTTGATATGTCTCAAGCAAAACAATGGCTTCGCCCTAATTTGAATGATTGATCCATAGCAATATTTACGGCTAAATTTGTCCAACAATATAACTCTATTTGTAATATCTGGTTAACCGACTAGTTTTTATTGTCGATTGTGGTAAGTAGAATCAAATCACAATTTCATGACAGGATTATTCTTACACATATACTGAATATTCTTGATAAATCATATCTGACGTAGCGTAATATAAAGGATAATAAGATGGCAAATTTTAATTTTTTAACTAAAAATATTGCAATAATATCGGCCCTATCAATCGGCACACTGGCTGCAACTGTATCGGCACAAGGCACTGCTCGTGATTTCCAAATAGCTGAAACAGGCGAGAGCTTTAGTAGTCTGAGATCCGCCGTACAGGCCATTGGTGATGGCACTGGAACCATTATTATCGCCGATGGACGCTATGCAGATTGTGCCGTACAAACGGCTGGCAACATAATCTACAAAGCAAAGAATATGGGCCGCGTTATTTTTGATAAAGCTGTTTGTGAGAGCAAGGCAACCTTGGTTTTACGTGGGAAAAGCGCAACTGTTGATGGAATCATATTTCAGAATATTACTGTCACAGACGGAAATGGTGCTGGCATCCGTCTTGAAAGAGGTAATTTAACCGTCACACGATCCGTATTTCGCAACAGCGAGCAAGGCATTTTAACTGCTAATGATAAAGCTGGTTCTATCCTAATTGATCGCTCGACATTTTCGGGCTTAGGGCGCTGTGATCGTGGCCTCGCTTGTGCGCACAGTATTTATATCGGCGATTATGGCGCATTAACCGTGACCAACAGCCGATTTGATCAAGGACGCGGCGGTCACTATGTCAAAAGCCGTAGCGCCCGCGTTAATATTAGCAACAACGCTTTTGATGATGTGCGCGGCCGTACAACCAATTATATGATCGACCTACCGGCAGGGTCTGTTGGTAAAATTCACCGTAACTATTTTGTCCAAGGTCGTAACAAAGAAAATTACAGCGCCTTTATTGCAATTGCCGCTGAAGGACGCGTCAATACCAGTAGCGGTTTACTCGTCACTAATAATGATGCAAGCATCGCCCCTGGTGTACAGCGCAACAGCGTATTCTTGGCCAATTGGTCGCGAGACTCCATCGCATTACAATCCAATCGTTTGGGCGCTCAACTCAAACGTTATGAAGAGAGATAATTTCATACCTCTGGTTAAGGCCTAGTCTCACATTCAATCTGCGCAATAGGCTATGCAATTGTAACGAAGATGATTAAAGCGCGAATATGAAATTTATGACCATATTGCGCTATTTAATAATCATGCTGGCTATGCTGTCGCTGCACAATGCAGCCTCAGCACAGTTGCCTGATTTCCCGCTTAACATAAATGCACATTTAGAATCTGAAACATCAAAGCCTAAAGCAGGAAGCAGCGTTACAATTGCCATAGTTATGAACCCTGATGATGGGTGGCATGGCTATTGGGAAAATCCTGGAGATGCTGGCGTTGGGCTGCAACTGGATTGGACATTGCCCAAAGGCGTTACCGCAGGAAAACCGCGTTTTCCTATACCAGAGAAATTAATCATCAGCGATCTGATGAACTTCACATATGAAGGACCGCATACCTTTTTGGTCGATCTTAATATTGATGCAAATATAGCGCTCGACACCAATCTAGCGATTAGCGTTGATGCGCAATGGCTAGCTTGCACCGATAGGATATGCGTTCCTGAACAAGATATATTATCAACTAATTTGCTAACTGGTGACGGCGCTATAACCCCTGCAAGCGCAGCACAATTTGGCGAATATCGCGCCAAATTAGCATCGCCATTAGATCAAGAGGCAACCTATCAAATCCAAGGCGAAAAAATTGCTATATCTGTCCCTCTTCCCAACAATATAGAGACAGATGATCTTTATTTCTTTCCTGTCATCCAATCCCTCTTTGATTATCAAGCCCCTCAAAATGTAAAGCGCGATGGCAATATTATCATTATAACCACTGCATTAGATCAATATCGCAATAAGGAAACCATATTTAACGAAGAGCTTCGCGCTATATTACAAATCGGTCCAGGGAATGGTATCGAACTCACCGCCAAGCCAGGTATAGTAGAAGGCGGGTTTGATCGCGGTTTTGCCGAAGATGTAAGCTCTATTTGGATATTATTAGCATCGGCCATATTGGGCGGCCTTATCCTCAATCTTATGCCCTGCGTATTTCCTATAATCGGCCTAAAAGCACTCTCATTGGCCAAGCTAGGCAGCGATGAAAATGCTGCAAAACGAGAAGCCCTCTCCTATAGCGCGGGTGTTATCTTCAGCACCTTAGCATTGGGAGCTCTGCTCTTACTTTTGCGCGCTGGCGGCGAACAAATTGGCTGGGCGTTTCAATTACAATCGCCTGTCATGCTTTTAATCTTATTCTTACTCATGGTCTTTATCACCTTGAATCTGTTAGGTCTATTTGAACTCTCTAGTTTCTCTATTGGACAAAAATTAACCCAAGGTAGCGGCGGATCATTTTGGACGGGCGTATTGGCTGCCTTTGTGGCTACGCCCTGCACTGGGCCGTTTATGGCATTAGCATTGGGGGCCGCTTTAATATTGCCCATATATCAAGCCTTAATGATATTCTTTGGATTGGGCTTTGGACTTGCCCTTCCTTATTTGGCTATTTCTTATATCCCTGCACTACGCAATAAAATACCCAAAGCTGGTCCATGGATGGAGGTATTCCGCAAAATTATGGCTATTCCAATGGCCCTGACAGCGATCGCACTATTTTGGTTACTCTACCGTGTCGGCGGTTCGCAAGCATTGGCAATCGCTACGATAATGGCTATTCTAAGCATTGGCCTGATTATCATCATTCGCCGCGATCAACTCAATCATAAGAAGCTAGCTCCTTCTCCCTTTATCGGTTTCTTCATTGCAGCTTGCATCGCAAATTATTTCATAGCACAAGCAAAACCACATTCCATAATTGAGACAAAAAAGTGGGTGCAGGTCGTCCCTTTCAATGCACAAAAATTACAAGAATATCGTTCTAATAACCAAAAAATCTTCCTCTATTTTACGGCTGATTGGTGCGTCACCTGTAAAATCAACGAAGCCTCCTCTATCCAACGCAAAGAAATGGCCCAATATTTTACCCAAAATAATATTATCGTGATGGAAGGCGACTTTACTCTTAAACAACCAGAGATTGCGAATGTCTTGAATCAATATGGTAGTGCTGGAGTACCGCTTTATCTCTATTTCTCTCCTGCCCAGAAAGAAAAGATCTTACCACAATTGCTAAGCATAGAGACTTTAAAATCAGAATTTAGCTCATAATATATATTATAAATCAATATCTATGTCGATCTTTTTACTTTTATTCGCGCCTAGCAGCATAACACCTTTTTTGCCCGAAATAGCATTAAGCGGTAATGACAATTGATAATGAACTTTATTACGCCTTTCTTGATCATCATTGGCGCGTGTGCGCATAACTTCTACAGTTAAATAATCGGGTGTTTGTTGATTTATTACAGGCGCAAGTATTGCCCTCCAAGGTTTTTCTGGTTGCTCTCCTGTTACAAATAAAAATAACTCATCATTAAATTGGGATTTTCGTATTTCAGCCTGATCAAAATTAATTAAATGAGCCCGTAACGAGGTTGGTTTTTCGTTGTGCGTTGGTATTTCCGTCATTCATTAAACTCTATTTATTATTATATTTATCATACGCAACTTACGTTAACGTAATGTATATCTAGTTGTATTGCAATGTAAAAGATTGGATATATTCCCAAACTGGGACAATATATTGATCATATTGTCTTCATTAATTTTGGGATATTTGGATAGGAATTGACCTCAATTGATGTTTCTAAAATATATCTATAGATTATTGGCGTGAGTTTAGAATACCAAGGAGCCAATTATGCCTAGCCATAAAGAGAGAATTATATTCGTTTATAATGCGGATGAGGGCATATTTAATGCGCTCATGGATACAGCACATAAAATGTTCGCACCCAGCACCTATGAATGTAATTTATGCGCGCTTACGCACGGTATGACGTCCATGAAATCGGAATGGAAAGATTATATGAGCAAGCTTAATTATGAAACGCGCTTCTATCACCGCGATGGCTTTGGAATAGAATGGCCACATATCACTATAGAATTGCCAGCAGTTCTGATTCAAAAAGAGGATAGTGCTGATCCAGAAGTTTTAATGGACGCAGCATTGCTCAACAAACAACAGAGCTTGGCGCAATTAATGGCGGTTATGGG
>CALDZL010000048.1 GCA_937944295.1 uncultured Sphingorhabdus sp. | reverse complement strand
AACGATACCTCCTCAGACCTTATGGTCGGGGAGGCTTTGGCGTATGTCCAGGGCTTCGGCCTAAAGGCCATCGCGGTCGTCCTTGCACGGCTTACAAACTCCCCGGCTGCCAGAGAGAAATCTCCGGTAGCCGTTTTGTTTAAAACATTGGGAGTATGTGCGATGGGATATAACGAACAGATCGGCGAGGAAAGGCGCAACCCAAAGCACCCAACACACTGCACGTCCAAATACGTCTGCCAAGCGATGTTTAGCCAATATGGCAGGCACACGCCACCCAGCCCAAAACACGCACCCAGCGCTCTTTAAAAGCCCCCAATAAACCCAATGCCAGCGCCTTTAAAGGTTACACACAAGCGCAATTGTGCCCAAAACGCCAGTTAAGCACAAAGTGTTATAATTTATGCGCGCTAAGCTGTTGTTTAACAACAGCTTTGTAACTTTCCGCCAACGCATAATACTTAAACTTTGCTGGCACCACCAAAAACAAGTTGCCAGCCGTGGCGGCTGGAGCTAGCTAGTAGGCCAGTAGAGGCATGTAGTATTATATTTTATACCTTAATATTATAAAATTAAGTAATAATAACAAGGCTATAGCGCACCCAGCCTTTGTTGCGCTGCCTCAACTGACTTAACTGCGGCATTTTGAGATTTAGTACAAACCAGCCTGCGCCCTCATGCACTGGGCAAAAGGGCACAGAAAGTTTGTTATATAAGCAGTTAAAAGCGCTCGAACTTTAGCTGTCACCCAAATTGCATTTGCGATGAAACTGCAGTTTCAAATCAAACTGTTTCCACAGTTTGAACCAGTCGAACTCCGTAAAGCTATCACGCACTATTGGCTCTTGAACTGGATCCCAGAATAGCCCCATAAGCTCGTTGTCTTTGGCGTCAACTAGCTCCTTCAAAGCTGCTTCCATTGCCTTTTTGTCGTCAGCCAGCACCACGCGCCTAAGCCAGATACAGATCATCCATTCAAGACCATATTCAAGGTCCCTTGGATCAAGAAAGGCATAAACCATGCAGGCCTTTGGATTGGTTTTCTTTTTGCCAATTAGTTTACGCGGATCATAAGCAACGGCTTGCAATATAGTACAACCCACACGCCGTTTCGATATCATTGGATGACGCCAAAACAGGTAGTTGTGTAAATCAGCCGCAGATGCGCAATTGACGAATTCCGTTTTAACCCACCGATATAACAGCATCTGACAAATGATGTTGTCGAGATCGAAAAGATCGTATCTTGCCCCTGGACTAGAAATGTGGGTTCTAAACCCAAGCGGTTTATTGTTCTCATTATATGTTGGGCGTCGAGGTTGGTACTCATTTGGGTAAATCAAATCATTATCAGGCATCATTGATCTCCCCAGGTTGGCATTCATTTTCTTGAAGCCAGGCTTCTACGTCTGAGCGACGGTAGAGGATTTTGCCTTGCTTTCTGTCATGAGATTTAAGTCTTATGAATTTTGGCCCGTGGCCATTGCAGCGAGCTTTTTCAAACCAGCTAGCGCTAAGACCCGTAATCTCAGGTAATTTTTTTGTTGGTAAGAGTTCAGTATTGTTTTGCATCTTATTTTCCTTTGACTGGGTGAAGATGCAAACAAGATGCGGAATCTGACTTTCAAATTCTAATCCCGTTAAACAGATAAAATATAAAGCGTTTAACGATTAGGATTTTTTGCCTGAGTATATAATAGCGAATCCTTAGGATTCATTTCTGTAAACTCGCCCAACTCTTTGAATAGGTGATAAGTCCATTCGGAAACAGGGCTTTCTTGTTCGTGTTGATATACAAGGCTTTTGCCTCCCGACATGTGCTGCCCCCAGAACTCGCTACACCTTTCGCAAAAATGTTTTATCCAGTCTGGATTTCTTCTTGCACCTTTTTGTCCTAAATAATTTGCTGCTTGCTCTAAAATTGAAGTTAGCTCACCCAGACGCAACAAAAGCTCTCCAGTATGTTCATACCCACCAACTCGATTTATCAATGCCGCAACTGTTTGGTCATCAACAAATTCATGGATCAATTCATGGAATTCAGAAAGTTTTTGTGCAACTTGCTTAATTTTTTTCCGAGCAATCTTGATTGATGGTTGATCTTTCGGAGGAGAGATTTTGCCATTTTCCGTAGGTATATCTGAACCCGTCTTCATAATTCTCACAAGCTCAAAAAGAAGTTTTTTATGATGCTCGATCGCTAAAATATTATGTTCTTTGCATACCGCTGGGTTAATAATACAGATCAGTTCTTTGTGCTGTTCTTCAGACAATGGACTGCCACGATAAGCCCAATTATGATCAAAACCCGAATAATCATAGTTTTTGTGATTGCTCATAATTTCTCCCTGCAGATTAGTAAGCTTTCGTTCAAGTCAAACGTTATACTGAACTGAAGCAGATTCTTTTACATCAATAATTTAACATGCGCACACGTAAGGCTAGCAAACAAGATCACCTGTTATAAACATAGTTTTCCTAATGAAGTCACGATAGCTCGCCAAGTCACCAGGACCGAGATCGGCCTGCTCAATGTAACGCAAAATCCCCGTCGATGGGGCGGGGTTAGGCAGCTAAGCTCAAGCCTCTTTCAGCTCAAGAATGCGCTTGGCAATCAGCTCAACAGGCTCACGCAGCCGTTGCACATTAATAACAATATAGCCACCTGTAACGTCATCATTTGTACGATGGTTCAAAAGACGCTTCAACGCATAGTGTGGAATGTCTAAGCTTTCAGCAATAGTGTTGTAGGTTCTACGTAAATCATGAAGTGTAAACGCAACGCTTGACTTGCTTGTAACGCGTTGGAGGAATTTCTTTGGTTCTACAAGGTGGCTTCCTCCGACGCCTGGAAACACCCAAGGGGTAGCATTCACCACTTGCTTGCGTCGTTCCAACAAGTTCGCAAGGAAATCAGACAACGGCAATGAGAGCGGGTCACCATTCTTTGTAACAGGTAGGTGCAACTTCTTTTCATCTAGATCAATGTTCTCCCAGCGTAGCTGCTGCAACTCACCTCGACGCATTCCTGTAAACAAAGCCATCAGCAAGAAGTCACGTGCATAATTCGGTTCTTCCGAAACCGCTTCCCACCATCGCGGTAAGTCTTTTACCTCTATTATTGTTTGTCTGCGTTTATCCCTATTCCATGCTCTTGCTTGGCTAAGGATTTGCACAGGGTTGGGTGGAAACTCATCTTCGGTAGCAGCAATAAAATTATACACAGAACGGAAATGACGGAACACTCCGTTAGCAGTAGCTTTGCCATTCTGTTTTGAAATCTGCTGGTGCTTCTTCAACACCATATGGCGGCTAATCTCTGCAATGGGCTTAGCTGTCCAAGCCTTTAAATATGTATCACATGTACGGGAATAATTATCGATTGTTGTTTTTGATAAATTGGTTCGAACTTCAAAGAATTTCTCAAAAGCCTTTTGAACCGTAATCTTATCAGCAGCCTTCTTGCGCTTCTCCTCGGTCGGGTCGATACCTTCCGCCATGTCGCCCAAAACGATTAAAGCCTTTAGCCGCGCTGTTTCCGGTGGGTGCAAATCAGCACGACCAAGTGAAACCCGCTTGGTACGGCGATTAACTTGCCCCTCCACAATATAGGTTTTAGATTTAGCACCAACGCGCAACCCAAATCCGGGTAACATTGTATCCCGGTAAATTATTTGCCCACTTTGAGGATACTCAAGTGCGTCTATGAATTTTCGAGTTAAACGTATATTTGGCATTGTGACCTCCTTCATGGCCACAATTCATTATAAACACATTTTTCGAAAAAGCTCGACTTTTCATCAAGTTATGTGGTTGGAGATGGCCCTGTCTGGAAAAATGAAACACTGTCCAAGTTACATAGATCAGATGTATTGGCTTGAATAGAATCATTTAGCTCTCATAGGAGCATATTCTTTACACCCTCTTTTGCTTCATCCAAATCAAGTTGTTCTGAAGCGTAGTCCTTTACCAACAGCTCTCCCTCCAAGCACCAGTCATATTTGTTTCTAATTTGGTTTTTTGAGATTGCGGCTAATTCCATTGGCTCAGCTGGAAAATCATCCGCAAGTTCAGATATAACTTCAAAACAAGATGTTTGGTCTGTTTTGCACTTTAAAGCGACAAGCCCATCAATTTCGCAAGCTATTCCTTCGTTTATAAGTGCTAGCTGTAAAGCGGCTAACCCATAACTCCCAATCCATGGGAACAAAAGTGTTGAATCCTCTTCTTGGATAAAGCAAGTTTTGTGCAGTCCTGAGCCGGAATATGCTCCCTGTGCTTGGGATAGATGTTTCTTGCCATCAGAACTCAAGTAAATCGGATTATTATCTGATTCCAGCACTGTGCGCATTTTGATAGCGAGCTCTTTGTCAATTATACCTCCATCACCCCCAAACTTAACTGGTACACCAGCCCTTCCAGGCTTAACTAAAATGACCTTTTCGAAGTCCTTTATGTCAAGAACATCCCACCGCCTTCCTGCAAATAATATGGTTGCGCCAACAAAAAGTGGTTTGTCTACGGGAAGAGTGCCAAGGAGTTTACCCTCTACTTCAACTCGATATTCTTCAGAGGTTTGGAACACAGCATTAAAAGAATAGTGCTCAACTGTTTTCTCACCTGCCTCACATAGCATTAAAAGACCATCGGGTGATTGTTCAATCATTGGTTTGGGTAGATTCACAAGCGTTCGTAGCAGCTTGACAAAGTCCTGCTTAGAAATATTTCTAAATGGCCCATCGTGACAGAGCAAATCGAACAAGTCTGCAGCATTAATACCACCCCTAGAAACAATTACGGAAAGAATTTGATGCACCAGCGTTGACAGGTGTAATGAGCGTTTCCTTGGCGCTTCGCACCAACCCTCCACCAGCAGTTCAATTGCAGCTACTGACATCACAGTATCAAGACAAAGTCTGTCTAATAACGGAGTCTTTGCATCCAGAGGGACTTCTTTTGTATAGATTCTCAATATAGCAGGCTGACCTGGCCTGCGTCCCGATCTTCCTAATTTTTGCTTCAGGCTTGCTATTGACCTTGGGGCACCGATATGGGCAACACTCTCCACATCGCCAATATCAACGCCAAGTTCTAATGTTGTTGTACATACAGCTGTATAAGGACGATCTGAATCTTTTAGTTTTGTTTCGACATCATGTCGGATTTCCTTTGAAAGGTTTCCGTGATGAGCAAGGAATTCTGTGGGAACATTATTTTTTTGTGAAAGTAAATTTAGTTGATCTGAATAGGTTTCCACATTGCCTCTAGAGCCCGCAAAAATAAGATTTGTGCTACCCCTTAAAACTTTAAACAAATGGTCTGATATGTCTGTGGACGCATCAATATCGTTTTGCATTCGGGTATGTGTATGAGTATCTATGTTTTCTTTTAAATTTGTTGACAGCCCAATCGTATGACTTCTAATTTGAAGTTGAAGCTCTGAACCACCTGATGGTTCATTTATTGTATCGAAAGCTCCGTCACTAAACGGTCTTAAAGCCTTGGCGGCCAGACTGATATCACCCAAGGTAGCTGATAATCCAATCCGCCTTATTCTATTGCCAATTAGTGTTTCAATACGGTGCATCAGTGATTGAAGTTGTATGCCGCGTTCTGATGCAATAAATGCATGTAGTTCATCTACAACAATGAAATTCAAGCTGGAAAAAAGCCTAAATACATCATTTCCTCGATTAACAAATAAAGATTCCAAGCTTTCCGGTGTTATCATCAAAACGCCACTTGGTTTCTTTAATGCAGCCTTTTTTAAACTGTCTGAAACATCTCCATGCCAGGGCGTAATCGATAGGTTTGTTGCTTCACTCAAGCCAAGCAATCGCTTATATTGATCATTGATAAGAGCTTTTAGCGGTGAAATGGCCAATACATTGAAGCCAATATTTTCAGATTGTTGTTGGTGAAGCAATTGAGAATATATTGGGAGGAATGCTGCCTCTGTCTTGCCGCCTGCAGTAGGCGCACTAATAACAATATCCTTTTCATTTGTCAGGATGGCGTTGATAGTACGCTCTTGAACATCACGAAGCCCTGTCCATCCTTGCATCCAAATCCAACGCTGAACCTTTGGGTGTAAGCTATCAAATGCAGTAGATTTTTCAGTCATAACCTTAACGTGGCAAGGTCATCGTCATTAATTTCATCCGCAATAGCTTCTTTAGCTGCAATGCCTGATTCATCTTCAATGGCAGTTTCTTCTATAAGGTCGTTCCATCGTAAATCAGGGTTTTGCTCCAGCACTGATAGAAGATTGACGAACGCTTTAATGGTGTTTCTAGGAGTTCTGAAATAGGCTTCACCAATCTTTTTGGAGCAGTGCTGCATGAAGGCGTGCAAAGCATCATCCGGTATCAAATAATTGTTGGAATCCCCCATCACAAAAACGGATCGAACATTTTCAAGAAGGACATATAATTCTTCCGGCGATAAAGAACCCAAGCGCACAACCGGACCTGACAGATCAATTATTCCGTCAACCGCAAAACGATTTTCAGCAAGGCGGCTCTGGAGTGCCTCATAGCTGTAAAGGCCTCTTCTGGAGTCCATTAGAAATTCAGGTGTTCCTCCTAACAATATACCGAGATTGTTTCCACTTCCCTGCAATACGTCATTTAGCATGCGCAATATCTGTTCGTAATTGGATTTACGAGCTTGGCTGCTCTGTAGCTTATAAAGATTGACCAACTCATCTATACAAACGAGAAAGCCGCCATACCCGCTTATTTGCGCAAATTTGGACATCACTTTTAGATAATCATAAACATCCGCATCGGTAATGATTGAGCGAACGCCCAGTGCATTTCTTGCTTCAGTTTTTGTATCGTATTCAGCTCGAAGCCAGCGCAAAGCGTTACTTTTTTTTTGCTCGTTCCCTTCTTCCTCGCCTTGCCAATAAGCAATGATCACATCACAAAAATCATAGCCACTAATCAATTCTTCCAGTGGTTGTAGTTTCTGTCTTATTTCTTGTTCTACAGGGCGAGACTTACCAACAGCTTCTGAAACAACATTTGATACAAATCTTTCAACGATACTGGGCAGAGCTCCACCTTCTGGCTTTGTTCTAGTAGCAAGGTTGCGCATTAATTCTGCATAGAGCGCACGAGCATGTCCTCCAGTAGAGTGCAACCGTCTATCAGGTGCAAGATCAGCATTGGCAACAATCAATTTCTTCTCGAGCGCAATGGTTCTAACAAGGTTTAGGAAGAAAGTTTTACCAGACCCGTATTCACCAACAATCACCCGAAATGCTGAGCCAGCATCGTTGATCCTATCGATGTCTTTTATAAGTGCCTGTACTTCTTGGGCACGTCCGACTTGTATATGCTGAAGTCCCAATCGCGGTACAACGCCTGCATTTAATGCCTGTATAATGACATCTTTTTCTTTTGCTTTGATCCGTTTTTTAGCTGACATGACCACTTTCTCCAGTAAATTGCTCTACTAATTCTGCATTTAATAAAATTTCATTGCCTTCCTCAAGAATGGCATCATCGTATCGGTCAAATGACCATTCATTAATCGTCTCCAATGCACCAGCAGACATTATCCCAAAATTTTGACATAGAGCTTCAAATTCTGAATTGCTCCATACAGATTGGCTGGCAAGTTCAGAAAGGAGTGCTGTGTGTTTTTTATCAAGGCCGAATGCTAACTCATCAGATACATTTTCGCCATTTTCTTGCACCTCGGCTTCAACTTCTGAAGGGTCTTCAAATATTTCACCTAATACCTTTGAAACAATATTGGTTTCTATTCTCATTGCTGATACGCGGTTCATATCCAAATCTATTTTGTTAGAGGAAGGTGTAGTTTCAGGTTTCAGCTCAATTGCATATTCTAATGGTCGATCTTCTGCTTTAACGCGCGCTAAACCATTTTGATTGCCATCGACAGATTGCCCTTGAGCCGCTAAAACTTTCGGATAGACCTCACTTTGCGATAATCCAAGATAACTAAAAACCTTTTCCAGAAGCGCTATTTCTGCTTTTTCAATACGCCCATCGGAAACAGACATCGTAACTGCTTGATTAGCTAAATCCTGTCTTTGTGCATTCGGTAGTTCCTGTAAAAGGCTTTTGAGCTTAGTTGTTGATTGCGGCGCATGCATAAACCAAATTGCTTGGGCTTCCAGATGTCGTTTCTCTAATTCTGTTAACACGGGATTGTTGATGATCATCTCATGCAAAGATTGTTTTTCATCTTCTTCAATTATGCCGTCTGCATTCGCCATGCTGACACCTAAAAACACTGATAGAGACATAAAATTAAACGCTTCAGTAAAACTTGCTGTTTCATCTTCTGGCAATTGAAAGACGACAATTGGTTCCGTAAATTCGGGTCTTGCGAATGAAGTGTCTGGCCCAGGCTCTATGCCATAGCCATTTGCTCTCATAATATTCGAAATTTGCTTTAAATGAGCCTTAGTCAGTCGCTTTCCAGTTGAGCCATCAAGTTTCAGCTTGTCCAATAATTCTTGAGTTATAATAGAGACATAACCTGTTGCTAGTTTTCCATTCAACCATTCCCTAAATTGTTTCACTGCAGGTACAGCGAACTGTCTAGCTATGTCGTAAGGCAATAAGGCGACAGCTTTGGGAAGATATTGGTCATCAGGAAACTTTCCGATATAACGACTGTAAGTGGCAAGTTCTTCTTGGCATTGCTCGGCTATTTTATCAGCAGCATTCCATGGGGCTTTTAATGTCGAAATGTCAGGAATATTGAAATCGAGACCAGTTGTAAAATCACTGCTAGCTGCACGGTATTGAAATGACAGTTTTTTCTTTGGGGGCTTGATTTTCAGGCCCTTTGGATATTTCTCTTTGAAGCGAATGGAAAACATAGCTTTATAAATCGAAAAGGCTCTCTGTGCAGGTACACGGAAACGTGTTTCAGGATGATGTGCATGCCAAACAAACATCCATGATGCATCTAGCGTTTCCGTTTCCTGAAGCTTTCTCCCAAGCTCAATAAGAATTGGAAGGGGGAATTCATAATGGGTTGGAGGAGCTTTGACTTCTGGTGGTTTGTTGTTTGAATTATTGGCTGCAAGGTTTTGACCATTAACTGCTTGTATGAAGTTCTTGGCGTAATTTTTAAATGAATGGTTTGAACCATAAATCGCTAAAAGCTGTTTGACTTCATCTAAAATTACGGGTGCATCAGCGAATTCGCGATCATGTAATATTCGACGTTCAAGTCCGTAAAAGAATATAAAGACGTAGCCAATATCAATCTCTGTTCTTCTACCACTTTCCAACCATTGTAGAAAAGCTAACCGAGAGCGAGGTGCCATATCAGCATAGCTTGGCCAGTAATACATTTCCTGCCCTGTTAAATCAGGATTTGATCGTGCAATTCGTAGTTTTGGGTTAATTGTTGAACGCCACTGTCGATAAGAAGCATCAGAACCAACGTAAATCATGCCACCAGTAATGTTAAATGACCCAATTTTCACAGAATGATTTGGTGGGTGCCAAGTCACAGCGGCGGATGTTTTAACGGACTTTTCCTGATCATGTTTTCTTTGACGTGGTTGTGCTTCTATGGAATAGCCTTGCACTTCTGTTGAGTAAGTTGGTATTTCGTCAATTGATTCCAACTTTTCTTTTCGAGAAGGCCAAAACTTATAGCCTAACCAACCAAAAAAACTTGCGAATCCTATAGCCCATCCAATCCCAAATTCTGGAGCAAATATCAACAACGCAAACATTGCCGAAAGTATCCATGAAAATACTGAAATTATAACCCAGAATAATTTTTTAATAATACCCATACTAATATCCAGAATAACCAGACAAATTATGTATGCAACACGAAATTACTGCTTATCCATAGTATTTGATACAAGAAAAAGAATGCAAACACGCTTGCATTATGAACGCTTGTCCCAAAATAAATTTCATAATTGTTTAATCTAAACATACAAATCCCGACTAATAGCGCATTAGTAGAGCAGCGGCGTACAAAATTCTACGACTGCGAACAACAGCTTGCAAAATCTCTAACTCAAATTTACATTTGATTTCAGTGGATTGTGCAAGGCTAGATAGCTTCGGAAGTTTACGTACAAAACTATCCTACCAGTCTAACTAATAATTGGTAATGAGGAGGTCGAGAGTTCAATTCTCTCTTGCAGCACCATTATTCTAAATTTTCACATAAAATCTCTCGTTGGTCTTTCTTCATAAACATCTCCTTAATCCCAATGTTGGGAGTTTATCGAAAATGTTCCGC
>CALDZL010000047.1 GCA_937944295.1 uncultured Sphingorhabdus sp. | reverse complement strand
CAATGGCAGCCCTATGGTCTGCGTTGGTTTTCCGTACAACGAAGAAGCTGCCACCGTTGGCAATGGCGGCATGATCGCCATTAGCTGCGATTCCACCGAGGAAGTCGATGCTTATTATAAAAAAGCCATAGAATTGGGCGGCAGCGATGAAGGCGAACCCGGCTGGCGTTTGGAAAATGTATTTTATGGCGGCTATTTCCGCGATTTAGATGGCAACAAATTATGCTTTTGTAAAATGAACATGGGATAAGCCTATTGGGGTGCATTAACCTGCACCTCTTTTATTTTGGATTGTAACATTAATGATATTAGGTAGAATCTATTAGATCAAAACATAACCAATGTGCTTTATTTCTAACACTGTCACTAAATCAGTTGGAATAATATTTTTATTAGTTTTCAAAGAAAGTTAAAATTAATGACCTTAAGTGACGATCGAGCGAATTCAACCTCAAGACCGCATTTAACCATAGATGTTCTAAAAAGTGAAGCATCAAGGTTTGCAGAAATAGAAAATAATTACGAAGACTCTAGTTTGTACGGTGTAACTGATGGCAAAGCGATAGGTACATATTTTGAACATAAATTTCGCAATTATTTAAATAAGAAATATGATTTTGAAATAGGTAACTCTGCATCTGGCATAGATTTTCCGATCTTAAAATTGACATGAAAGTAACGAGTGCAAAACAACCACAATCATCTTGCCCATTTAAGACCGCACGCCAAAAGATATTTGGTCTTGGCTATGGACTGCTTATATTCGTTGACCAGAAATTAACTGCCGACTTTCAAATGACCCAAGGTATTTTGCAAATTTTAGTGCAAGATGGGAATAAGGAAGATCTAATAGCTTTTTTTCAAGACAAGAATTTACCCGTTGATGAAATAGAAGCAAATAACATTGCTGATTCAATATTAGATACACCCACACTGCAAGGGTATCTTACAATCTCTAATGCATTACAATGGCGTTTACAATATGGGCGCGTCATTTCGAAAGCTGGAGAAGTAGAAGGCATCCATAAAATCAGATGATAAAAGAGGTTAAAAATACAAAAAAATGGGAATTTGGAGATTTCCAAACACCGTCAGTTCTGGCATATGATGCTATTGACTATTTAAAAAGAGCTTACCCTGATTTCAATCCGCAAACAATTATCGAGCCAACGTGTGGGTTAGGAGCGTTTCTAATCGCATCTGCTGATACATTTATTGATGCTTCAGCAGTAATTGGAGTTGAAATTGAAGAAGATTATATCTTAGCACTCAATAAAAAAATTGTCTTAAGGAGGGACGTAAAGCGTTTCGATATAAAACATCAAGACTTATTTACTACTGACTGGGCAGATTATATTTCACAGAAAAATCACCCTATTTTGATTGTTGGCAATCCACCATGGGTTACAAGTTCAGATATTGGCCGTCTTAAAGGATCAAACCTTCCAGAAAAATCAAACTTTCATAAATACTCTGGCTATGAAGCAATCACTGGAAAATCAAATTTCGATATTTCTGAGTGGATGCTATTAAAACAATTGGAATGGCTTCCAAATACTGGCGACATGATTGCTATGCTATGTAAAACCTCTGTTGCTAGAAAGATTCTTCAGTCAGTATGGAAGGAAGAGAAATTTAACATAGAAAGTCGCATAATCAAGATTAATGCACTCAAACATTTCGGTGCGGCAGTTGATGCATGTTTCCTCATTGTTAGAAAGACTAATAATAGTATTACAAAAAATTGTCTTATTTTTAGTGACTTTAAGGATAAAGAACCAAATAGCTCACTTGGATTTCACCAAGGCATAATGGTATCTAATGCGCCGAGCTTTAATTGTCAAAAGAATCTACTTGGTAGAGACCCAAATTATGTTTGGCGATCAGGAATTAAACATGATTGCTCAAAAATAATGGAGTTAAAGAAAAATGGCGGAGTACTGAACAACGGTTTAGGTGAAAGTATCGAAATTGAAGACGATTATCTATATCCATTGCTAAAAAGCTCTGATATTGGAAATGCTCGTTTACTAAAGACTAGATACTTTGCTCTTGTTACTCAGCGTATAATCGGACAACCCACAGAAGCAATAAGTAAACGCGCTCCTAGAACATGGTCATATCTAAAACGCCATGGTAAACGCCTCGATAATCGTAAAAGTATAGTATATCGTGACAAACCTCGTTTCTCAATCTTCGGTGTAGGTAATTACACATTTACACCATGGAAGATTGCAATTTCAGGTTTTTATAAAACTCTTAAATTTCAGATAATTTCACCAATCGAAAATAACCCTGTTGTTTTTGATGATACAGTCTATTTCCTTAACACATATTCTGAAGCTGAGACAGAATTTTTATCCAATATATTAAACAGCGAACCTGCTCAAGAATTTTTAGAATCAATGGTATTTTGGGATGATAAGAGGCCTATTACTATCGAACTTTTGAAACGACTCCATCTTGGTAATTTAGCAACACTTCTAAAACGAGAGACAGAATACGAACATTTCACTCAACAACGCCAAGTTCATCAACTGGGTGAGAGTTCAAGACAACTAGAAATCACGTTCTAGAATAAGCCTATATGAAGTTTATTTCTGTGATTATATATCGAATCCGTTTAGTGTGTTTTAGTGGCTAGCTCTATTAAGATTACTATTTTCACACCTTCATTCACCCATTAATGGATAATCCAAATATCCCTCTGGGCCTCGGCTATACCATGTTTTCATAACATCTTTATTCAGCGGGGCGTTGGCCTTGAAACGTTCCACCAAATCGGGGTTGGCAATATAGGTTCGCCCAAAACTAATCGCATCAGCAACGCCCGCTGCCATCTCTTTTTCGGCGCGTGCTTGATCATAATCGCTATTGAGGATTAATGTACGTGAAAATACTTTGCGAATATCGGGCGCTATCGGCGGTAATTCGCTTACGCCATATGTGCCATCCAATGGTGGTTCGCGCAATTCCAGCGATGCTATGCCAAGGCTATCAAGCAAGGCTGCGGTTTTGGTAAATGTATCCACGGCATTGCTATCATTTGCGCCTTGGCTATCCCCATTGGGCGAGAGACGCACATGGGTGCTATCTTTGCCCCAGATGTCAATTAAGTGCTGTGTTACCTCGCCCAATAAGCGGATGCGGTTTTCAATCGGGCCGCCATAATCATCGGTACGGTGATTGGTTCCATCGCGAATGAATTGGTCGAGAAAATAACCATTGGCGGCATGCAATTGTACACCATCAAAGCCTGCTTTTTTGGCGTTTTCAGCGGCAAGTGCATAATCGTCCAAAACGCGGGGTACTTCCGATATTTCTAAAGGACGGGCCATGTCATATTCTTGGCGCGACATATCGGGGGCATAGGCCTTGCCCGGTGCTTTGGTGGCCGAAGACGACACGGGGGGCTTACCATCGATAAAGGCTGATGGAACAAGCCGCCCCATATGCCATAATTGGCATAAAATACGTCCG
>CALDZL010000046.1 GCA_937944295.1 uncultured Sphingorhabdus sp. | reverse complement strand
TGATACAGAATAAGCTGCAAAACCAGACGTAAATTTTCTGGTCCATTTCAAGCAGATAGAAAGCGCGGTTAAGACCCTTATTCGCTGGGTCGGTCTTATGCTTTTTTGATGCAAAATTTTTGCTGATTATCTGTATTATCAAAGGCTTGAAGGATGTTTTGGTGTGCAAGAGGCTGCCAAGGCTTTATTGATTATGACCGTAAAAACCAACCGACCAAGAAGCGAATGTGAAGGAATTATATCTATGGCAACATCGCCAAACCCAACCCGTGACGATTTTTCAGCATTATTAGACGAATCGCTCGGCGGTGCAGATGCAGGCTTCGAAGGCCGCGTTGTAAAAGGCACCATCACTCTTATTGAAAATGACCATGCCGTTATTGACGTTGGTCTAAAAGCAGAAGGCCGCGTGCCTCTGCGTGAATTTGCATCACCCGGTCAGAAAGCTGATCTTAATGTTGGTGATGAAGTAGAAGTTTATGTCGACCGCGTTGAAAATGTAAATGGCGAAGCTATGTTATCACGCGATCGTGCGCGCCGCGAGGCTGCTTGGGATACGCTGGAAGGCGAATTTGAAGCTGGTAATCGCGTTGATGGCACCATCTTTGGCCGCGTAAAAGGCGGCTTTACTGTTGATCTTGGCGGCGCTGTGGCCTTCTTGCCCGGCAGTCAAGTTGATGTGCGCCCCGTGCGCGATGTTGGCCCATTGATGGATATTGTCCAACCATTTCAAATTTTGAAAATGGACCGTAGGCGCGGCAATATTGTGGTATCGCGCCGTTCTATTTTGGAAGAAACCCGTGCGGAACAACGCAGCGGTCTTATCGATTCCTTGGTTGAAGATCAAATCATCGAAGGCGTTGTGAAAAATATCACCGATTATGGTGCCTTTGTTGATCTTGGCGGTATCGATGGCTTGCTGCATGTTACCGACATCAGTTATAAGCGCATCACCCACCCATCTGAAATCATCAACATCGGTGATACGGTGAAGGTACAAATCGTTCGTATCAACCGCGATACACAGCGTATTTCGCTTGGCATGAAGCAGCTTGAGAGCGACCCATGGGAAGATGCAGTTGCCAAATATCCAATTGGCGCGCGTCTATCTGGTGCGGTCACCAACATTACCGAATATGGTGCCTTTATCGAACTAGAACCTGGCATTGAAGGCTTGGTCCATGTTTCTGAAATGAGCTGGACTAAGAAAAATGTTCACCCTGGCAAGATTGTATCTACTAGCCAAGAAGTGGATGTATTGGTTCTTGATGTTGATCTCGACAAACGCCGTATTTCATTGGGTCTGAAGCAAGCACAATCGAACCCTTGGGAAGCATTTGCAGAGAAATTCCCTGTTGGTGCAACCGTCGAAGGCGAAGTTAAAAACGCCACCGAATTTGGTTTGTTTATCGGCCTAGAAGATGATGTTGATGGCATGGTTCACATGTCTGATATCGCATGGGGCATTAGCGGCGAAGATGCATTGCACTTGCATCGCAAAGGTGAGCAAGTCAAAGCTATCGTGCTTGACATTGATGTTGAGAAAGAGCGTATTTCGCTGGGTATTAAGCAGCTTGAGAAGGGTGCGCCTGCGGCGGCTCCTTCCGCAAGCGGCCTGAAAAAAGGTGCAACGGTTACTGTGACTGTTCTTGAGGTTCGCGAAGGCGGCCTTGAAGTACAAGCGGGTGATGATGGCGCAACAGGCTTTATCAAACGTACGGATCTAGGCCGTGATCGCGATGAACAACGTCCTGATCGTTTCCAAGTGGGTCAGAAGTTTGATGCTATGGTGGCTGGTTTTGACCGTTCGAAGAAACCGAACTTCTCTATCAAAGCGCTGCAACTTGCCGAAGAAAAGCAAGCGGTTGAGCAATATGGATCATCCGATTCTGGTGCTAGCTTAGGAGACATTCTTGGAGAAGCTCTCAAAGGCAAAGATGAATAATATGATAAGCTGAAAAACGGATAAAACCTAAACAATAAAGCCTGCCATGAAAATGACGGGCTTTATTGTTGTTTGTTAGGAATAAAATATGAGTATAGTGTAACTTTATATGCCTAAATTATATTTAAATTGCATTTCAGATAATATTCTTTAGTATATCTTACAGAGAATTTATAGTTTTGGATGTTTAAGTCCGCTTACCTCTCACCATTGACATACAAAGGTAAATACTATGATCCGTTCCGAGCTCTTAAAAAAGTTAGAAAATGAGAACCCAGATTTAAAAGCCGAAGAAGTAGAAAAAATTGTTGATACTTTCTTCAATCAAATTATTGACCGTCTAGCAAACGGAGGCCGTGTCGAGTTGCGTGGTTTTGGAGCCTTTTCAACACGTGAGCGCGCGCCCAGAAAAGGTCGTAACCCACGCACAGGCGAATCTGTAGACGTGCCAGCAAAACGTGCGCCTTATTTTAAACCAGGGAAAGAAGTTCGTCAGCGATTGAATATATAAAAGAATTTTGAATTTAATGCGCTATTATAAAAGCGTTCAAATGCCGTTGCCGCAATTGCAGCGGCTTTTTTATATAATTTTGGTGATGATGTGAAAATAATTTCCCTTTTTGACAAAAAAATCGATATTTTTTCACCAAGTGACTTGACCTAGGGCGCGCAATGATGTTTGCGCATTCATGCATGCTGTTTTGCGGACGTGGCGAAATGGTAGACGCAGCAGACTTAAAATCTGCTATCCAAATGGGTGTGCCGGTTCGAGTCCGGCCGTCCGCACCAGCATGCA
>CALDZL010000045.1 GCA_937944295.1 uncultured Sphingorhabdus sp. | reverse complement strand
TTTAGCATTGCCAATAAAAAATGTAATTATGGCACATGGTACGCCAGTCAAAGAGAATGGTGCTGAGTTTTTAAATAGAGCTTTCAGTTGGCTGATGAAGTAAATCTATTCGACTGCACCAAACAGTTTCTCGAATTCCTGTTTCAGCACAATGTCGAGGTCTTCCATTGTAACTGGCAGGCCTAAATCAACGAGACTGGTAATACCGTGACCTTCCACACCGCAGGGGATAATACCTTCGTAATGCGATAGCTCTGGTTCTACGTTGATGGCAATGCCGTGGTAGGTTATCCATTTGCGCACTCGAATGCCGATGGCGGCAATCTTGTCTTCGCGCGGTGTGCCATCAAATAACGTTGGTTTTTTTGGACGCCTGACCCATACACCGACACGGTCTTCGCGTCTCTCGCCCTTGATGTTGAATTGATCGAGCGTATTGATAATCCATTGCTCAAGCGTTGCTACGTAAAGGCGTAGGTCTTGAGTGCGTTTGTTTAAATTCAACATGACATAGCAAACCCGCTGCCCTGGCCCATGATAGGTGTGTTCACCACCGCGACCTGTTTTGAAAACCGGTAGAGCGTCATTTAGTAAATGCGCATCGGATGCGCTGGTGCCAGCGGTATAAAGGGGCGGATGCTCTACCAGCCAAACGCGTTCTGGCTCACGGTCTTCAGCAATGCCTTGCGCCAGGGCTTCCATGCGAGCAACGGCATCTTCATAAGCTACCAAATCAGACGCAATTTCCCATTCTATGGGATTGCCCGATTTACCAAGCATAGAATGCGTCGAGAGCGTATCACGTTTAGGGTTGGATGCAGATTTCATAAACGTTTATTGCCATGATGAATGGGGCAGGCGCAAGCAGGAACAAAGAAAGTGTATAGGCCTGTGTTATTTTCCTTGTTTCAAGTCATTTGATTTGTTACATCGCCTGAGTTGATTAAATTCAACCTACCTAGAGTCGCGGCCGTGGCGGAATTGGTAGACGCGCAGCGTTGAGGTCGCTGTGGGGTAACTCCCGTGGAAGTTCGAGTCTTCTCGGCCGCACCAAGTCAAGGGCGCAAAGCGCCCGCCGAGAGATTTCATACCTTAATATTTTTATTTTCACTTTTGAATTTTAAAATAAAAATCTTCGTGAAACATTTCCCCCTCTGTTTGTTATATGAAAGAATGATTTAAACAAAGGTATTAAGGATGTTTGAAATGTCATATTTTATGATTATATCTAAGGTAGATTAAAAACATCAACAAACGAGTCTTTGCGGTTTGTAAAGCTTTGTGTGTATAATTGATTTAATCCATAGGAGATTCTCTTGGCATAATAGCCAGAGAAGGGCAAATACGTCAGTAATTATGATAAACATTAAAAATAATAAATTCTTTAATGCAACAAAATATGAGATGGGAGCTATTTACTATGCAATATGATACTCAGCATCCAAGCCGTGCTATGGCAGTTGCAAATTGGTTCTTGGAACGTAGTTGGCAAGATCAGACCAAACCTCATTGTGACCAAATGAAATTATATAAGTTAGTGTTTTATGCACATGCTTGGTATATTGGAAATTGCCGTAGAGAGTTGTTTCCCGAAGATGTAAAAGCATGGCCTCATGGTCCAGTTGTCCCTGATTTATATAGTTCTTTTAGTGTCTTTAAGTCAGGAGCTATTACGCATTTAGGCAAGCGTCTAGAAGTTGTTAACGGCGCAGCGCAATTTGTTGAACCTAAGCACGATGGATCTTTAACTGATTTTTTTGAAAGTATTTGGTGTTCTTATGGTGAAAAAACTGGAATTGAGCTATCTAATATGACTCATTTAAAGGGTGAGCCTTGGACAATAGTTGCAGAAAAGTATGGATTTGATCTTTCAAGCAAACCAACAATACCAACTGAAATTATTGAAGCTGTTTTTGTAGAAAAAGTTGCTCATGCCACGCAAGCCCAAACAGTCAAAGCCTGAAGAAAAGCCACTTATTGTTGGTAATGGGAATCAGCCTGTATCATCAGAGCCAGATGAGTTTACAAAAACTAACCCAATATTTATTGATGGCGGTGCGCCAAATCAGATTTTTAAATTTAAACGATTTGGAATTTCATATGGGACAGATGATAAAGCACATGCAGCAGCTATAATTTTATCTATACTAATAGGCTTGTTATTATTCGCTATTTTTTTAATAGGAGCATTTGTTGAACGATCATGGATTACGGATGCACTAAAAATACTTGGAACAGCATTTACATTTACAATTGGCGTTGCTATTGGCCAAGGAACAAGCAGTAAAAAAAATAATCGAAAAGAAAGTTCAGATTCAGATTAATCTATAAAATTATATATAATCTTAACTTCATCAAAGTTTGATTTCATATTTCTGCAACCCCGCTTTCCCCCTTGTAACTCCCCAATAAACAGCGTAGAAGCGCGGCAAGTAAGTTAAATCTTGGCGCCTTGTATTTGTTGCGCCAGCGGTATGCTTCTCCCAGCATCCAACAACATTATCAGGTACAATTATGACACTTCGTAATATCGCGATTATCGCGCACGTTGACCATGGAAAAACCACGTTGATTGACGTGCTTTTGAAGCAATCAGGCACATTCCGCGAAAACCAGCAAGTTGATGAACGCGCTATGGATTCAAACGATCTTGAAAAAGAACGTGGCATTACCATTCTTGCCAAGGTGACATCAGTACAGTGGAAAGGTAACCGCATTAATATTGTGGACACGCCAGGCCACGCTGACTTCGGCGGCGAAGTGGAACGTATCCTCAATATGGTCGATGGCGTGATCATCCTTGTCGATGCAGCTGAAGGCCCAATGCCTCAAACAAAATTCGTACTTGCAAAAGCTTTGAAGCTTGGTCTTAAACCGATTGTGGCGATTAACAAAATTGATAAGCCCGACGGTCGCCCTGATTGGGTATTGGATGAAGTCTTTGACCTATTCGGTATTCTTGAAGCCAATGAAGAGCAGCTGGACTTCCACACGCT
>CALDZL010000044.1 GCA_937944295.1 uncultured Sphingorhabdus sp. | reverse complement strand
GATACCGCCATTGATAACGGTGGGATCAATACCGCCATGGTCCAGCATAGCCGCAATCATCGAAGTCGTTGTGGTCTTGCCATGCGTACCCGCAACAGCAATGGTATTTTTAAGGCGCATCAATTCAGCCAGCATTTCAGCACGGCGCACCAATGGTATGCGGTTTTCAAGCGCAGCCTCAACTTCTGGGTTACCGCGCTTTACCGCTGTTGATGTAACAACGACGCTCGCATCTCCTAAATTTTCTGCTTTATGACCGATAGACACCTCAATGCCCTTTGCCCGCAGTCCTTCAACCACATAACCTTCGGCAATATCGCTACCTTGAACTTTATAACCCAGATTATGCATAACCTCGGCAATACCCGACATACCAATGCCGCCAATACCGACAAAATGAATAGTACCAATATTAGTTGGAACACCCCTCATGAATATTTATCTTTCGCAAATGCTGGAGAACCATCAAGCCGAACTCGTGAGTAATCCCGTTTTTTTCTATGATTATGAGCTATAGGGCCAAAAGATTCCACCAAATCAGCCAAATCGATAACCGCATCTGGACGCCCACATGATTTAGCTTTTGCAGCCGCATTTTCCAATGATCCAGGCTTTAAAGCCATTTTCTGTATTTGTTTGGCCAATTCTTTGGCATTAAACGCCGATTGATGAATTGAACGGGCGCCTCCTGCGTTAACCATTTCGCTGACATTATGGCTTTGATGATCATCCATAGCGCTGGGTAATGGTATTAATATAGCGGGACGTCCAGCAGCGGTCAATTCGGCAATAGTCGATGCTCCTGCTCGTGCAATCACGAGATGAGCTAAGCTAAGTTTTTCTGGCAAGTCTGACATATAAGTCGCCAATTCAGCAGGAATTTCATTGTCTGCAAATTTGGCACGTACCATGTCTATATCCTCTGCCCTACATTGTTGAATTATTTGAAGCCTTGATCGTAAATTGATAGGAAGCATGCTCATAGCATCAGGGACAATTTCGGATAATATATTAGCGCCTTGGCTACCGCCAGTCACTAATATACGCAATATGCCCTCTTCTGATATTATCGGATATTGAGCATCTCTAATTTGCAATATTTCTTCACGTACAGGATTACCAACAAGATATGTTTTATTGGTATATTTAGGTTTAAGGCGCTGCACATTGGGATAAGCCGTAGCGATAGCCTCAACTTTGCGTGCTGCAAGCCTATTGACACGGCCTAAAACTGCATTTTGTTCGTGAATGATAGTTGGAATATTATATTTAAATGCTGCCAGTAAAGACGGCATAGCAGGATATCCTCCAAAACCAACAACGGCCGTTGGCTGATAGCTATCATAGAGCTGAGAGGCCATAGATCGACCGTTCAATATAGCCCGAATTCCTGCCAGTGAACCTCTAATTCCTCCCATTCGGCCAGCGGGTAATATATGCAAATCCATATCTTCTGGTTTGCCAGGAATTTTTGCGCCTCGACCATCACTAACCAATGCTACATGATGCCCTCTGTCTAAAAGCTCTTGTCCCAAAGCATAAGCAGGCATCATGTGCCCTCCTGTGCCGCCTGCGGCTAAAACATATTGCCTTGAAATAATCATAGCTATTGTCCCTTCACCATATATAGTGATCGGTCAAGATATGGATTTCGCTTTGTTAGGGCCAAAATTAAGCCGCACCCCATCGATAATGCTATCAAAGAAGAACCGCCATAGCTAATAAAAGGAAGCGTCATTCCTTTTGATGGGAAAATTCCGATATTTACAGCCATATTTATCATGGCTTGCCCTGTAAACTGCGCAATTAATGCCGACACTGCCAAAACTGTAAAATGATCTTTCTCATCTAACAATCGAATAAGGACACGAACCAAAATAGCCAAGAATAAGATAGCGATTATAATACAGGCTAATAATCCAAATTCCTCCCCTATGACAGAAAATATATAATCAGTATGGGCTTCTGGTAGGCTATATTTTTTTGACCCCAATCCAGGTCCTTTGCCAACCAATCCTCCACTCGTTAATGTATCGATAGCTAATTTATCATGCGTTAGACCATCGGTACCAAAGAACCATGCGTCAATGCGCTGCCTTGCAACAGTATAAAATTGATATGCTAGGGCCAGTCCTGCTATACCAATAGTGATAAGAGCAACTAGCCATTTAACGGCAACTCCGGATACCAACATTAACGCAAACCATATACCTGCAAATAATATTGTTTGCCCCAAATCTGGTTGCAACATTAAAAAAAAGCAAATTATCATTGCAATTATGGCGGTGATAATTCGTACTGGTAGATCAGGGTCTTTTAACCTCCAAGAAAATATCCAGGCCAAAGTGATTGCATATAGCGGTTTCAAAAATTCCGATGGTTGTAATGACGCAAAACCAAATCCTATCCATCTTTGCGCTCCATTGACTTCTTTGCCTATGATAGGCAGTAAAAATAATAAACTACAAAAAACACAAAAAAAGATAATTGAAAATCGCTTAGCTTGTTCTTTAGGAGCCATAGATATAAGCAACATGACTGGAATAGCTGCTATAGTCCATATTAGTTGCCTATAAAAAAAATATTGTTCTGGCAATTCTACCGTACTGGTTGACAATCTCTTCGCAGTCGCTGGAGAAGCAGCGGAAACTGACAATAGTCCGATAGCCATTAATAGTAACATCAATAACAAAAGAACACGGTCTAACTCCCAAAACCAAATGCCTAAAGGACTTTTATCTGCACGGCCTAATCGTTTTGATAGTTGAACTTTACCTGAATTTCTTGGTGCCAAAATTTCATCATTAGGGGAAATATTGTCAGTATAATTAAGTGGAACGTTTTGTTCTTTAGCTATTTTATTCGCTGAATTAATATCTGATATATTCGCGCCAAAATTACGATTATCATGTGAAGTTTCTAACGTATCAGCCATCCTCACCTCTGGGCAAAATATTCGCTATGGCCGCCTTATAACAATCCCCACGCGCTTCAAAGTCACTAAATTGATCAAATGAAGCGCATGCTGGTGATAATAAAACCACATCTCCTGCAACAGCATTTTGCGCAGCTTTCATAACCGCATTTGCCAGCAGTTTACAATTTTCTACTGGTAAACACTCTTGAAAAGCATTCGCAAATAATGGCCCAGATTGGCCAATAGTATAGACTTTTTTTACATTGCCCAGACTAGTTTTGAAAACCTCAAAGCTCTCAGCTTTAGCAATACCGCCAACAATCCAATGAATATTATTATAGGCTGCCAATGCAGGTATAACAGATTCTGGATTGGTTGCTTTACTATCATTAATATAAAGGACATCATCAATTTTTGCGACTCTCTCTAATCGATGCTCCAAACCTTGAAAGGTAGAAAGAGCATTACGCCATTGATGTTCAGACAATCCCAAAGCCCTGCAAATAGTTGCAACTATGGCTATATTTTGCATATTGTGAGGCCCTTGCAATGATGGCAATCGACTTTGATTAACATTTATATCCTTGTCCACAAGGATAACATTTTGCGGTCCTCTGTGCCTAATTACGCGCTCATAAACTTGCAACGTATCTTTATCTCCATCCCCTATTATAGAAATATGGTCTGCATCTTGCATCGCAAACAAGCGTTCTTTGCTAGAGATATAAGATTGATAACCATCATAACGATCTAAATGATCAGGAGATAAATTTATCAGTGCCGCTACATCACAAGACAGACTATGCGTTAAATCTATTTGGTAACTAGAGAGTTCTAATATATATATACCGCCCTCTGGTAGCGGGTCTTGAGACATTATTGGTAAACCAATATTACCACCCATTCGCGCAGGAAAACCACAATATTGCATGATATGATGCAGTAAAGCAGTAGTTGTAGATTTGCCATTCGTCCCTGTTATTCCTACAACTCTATGAGACGGCAGTGACAATCTAGCTTGAGAAAATAATTCTATATCACCTATAATAGGAACACCATATTCAACAGACTTTTCTGTTATTGGATGTGTATTTAGAGGAACACCTGGCGATACAATGATCGCAGCAAAACCTGTCAAATCGGCTTGTATAATATCTGCTATTTCTGCCCATTGAGAGGCATTATTTCTCGCCTCTTCCCGGTTGTCCCAGGCCAATATAGTTGCGCCGCTCTCTGATAAAGCCTTTATTGTCGCCATCCCAGATCTGGCAAGGCCTAGAACAGCATATTTTTTACCAGCAAAGAGACGGCTTCTAATCATCTCAACTTCAACGTTGATAATCCAGCAAGCGCCAATACAAGACTAATGATCCAAAACCTAATCACCACGGTTGTTTCAGGCCATCCCAATTGTTCAAAATGATGGTGGATTGGTGCCATCCGAAACACACGCTTGCCCGTTCGTTTGAAGAAGAAGACTTGAATGATAACAGAGACTGCTTCCAATACAAATAAACCGCCAACTATAGCCAATACAAATTCGTGATGCACAGAAACAGCAATTGCACCCAATGCACCGCCTAGAGCCAGACTACCTGTATCCCCCATAAATATAGCAGCAGGTGGGGCATTGAACCATAAGAACGCCAGACAGGCGCCTATAATCGCAGCGCAGAAAATTGCTAACTCCCCTGCTCCTTCGACAAATGGAATCCCCAAATAATCAGAGTAAATTGCATTGCCCGCCAAATAAACGATGATCAAAAAAGCCCCCGATGCGACAACAACGGGCATGGTTGCTAACCCATCAAGACCATCCGTTAAATTAACGGCATTACCAGAACCTACAATAACAAACATTGCAAAAAATAAGTATAATATGCCCAAATCAATCGCGATATTACTTATAAATGGTATGTATAAGTCTGTACCAATTTTGCTTAAAATCATCCAACTAGCAAAGCCCGCAACCGCAAATTCAAATAATAATCTAACCTTACCAGACACCCCCTGATGACTGGCTTTCCGAACTTTATCATAATCGTCTAAAAACCCAATTGCACCAAAACCAAGCGTTACAAACAGACAAGACCATATTAGTATATTATCAGGCCTCATCCACAAAAATAGAGAGAGTGTCATAGATGTTAAAATCATCAGGCCTCCCATTGTCGGAGTTCCCACCTTGGCCAAATGGGTTTTGGGTCCATCACTCCTAATAGGTTGACCTTTACCCTGTTTCATACGCAATAAATTTATAAAACTTGGGCCAATTAACATACCAATGAATAGCGATGTCACAATAGCACCACCAGAACGGAAACTTAAATATCGGAAGAGGTTAAATAAACCATCAAAGCCGAACCATTCCGCCAGCAAATATAACATTAATTTTTCCCGCCCAATAATTGCTCTACTATCTGGCCAAGCCCTAAAAAATTAGAACCCTTAACCAGAATCGCATCGCCATCTTTAATATGTTCTTCGTATAATTGCATTGCTTCTACTGCATTATTGCAATGATTGCATTCTATTAGAGGCTCAAGCATTGATTGCAATCGTTTTGCGAGAATTTTCATTTCGTTTCCAACTAAAATAACATAATCAACTTTTGCTCGATTCAAATATACTTCAATTTCTAAATGATATTCTTCAGATTTATGGCCTAACTCACCCATAGCCCCTAAAATAGCAACACGCCTTTTTGCTGGTGTTTCTCCCAATTGAGCAATAGTCACCCGCATAGAAGATGGATTAGCATTATAACTCTCGTCCATTAAAGTCAGACTATTACCATCAAATTTTATGACATGTTTTGCTCCTCGTCCAGGCAGAGCATTCATATCAGCCAGCGCTAATCCAGCAGAAGCCAAATCCCCTCCTGCAGCATATACAGCCGCCATAACAGCCAGCGAATTAACGACCCAATGCTCTCCTGCTTGCGAAAGACTATAAATAAGAGATTTACTGCAAATTTGCGATGTTATAAGCGATAATCCATCGCCTGATTTGATAACATCTATGGCATGAACATCAGCATCTTTAGAAAGTCCAAATGATATGATTTTTAAGTCTTGATCCACCGCTGCTTGGCGCAATTGCTGATAATGTGGGTTATCATAGGGAATGATTGCTGTACCGCCATGAACAACCCCTTCAAAAATTTCTGCTTTTGCAGCCGCAATTTCACTTTCATCCTTGAAAAATTCGACATGGGCGGGTGCAATAGTCGTGATGAGAGCAATATGTGGACGCACAATAGCACTTAAATCTCGCAATTCTCCGCTATGGTTCATGCCCATTTCAAAAATGCCATAATCGCTATCAGCAGGCATCCTTGTTAGGCTTAGTGGAACACCAACATGATTATTATAACTTTTTACGCTGCGATGCGCTTTGCCGCGAGACGATCTGTTTAAAGCTTCAAAAAGCGCTTCTTTTGTTCCCGTTTTTCCTGCAGAACCCGTTACACCAATAATTATTGCAGAACTGCGATCTCTCGATGCATGTGCCAAATCATTTAAGGCTGCAACTGTATCATTCACCAAAATATGAGGCGAATTAATCCTTTCGCTAGTTATAGCACCGCTTGCTCCATTTTTAATGGCCGTTTCAACAAATAAATGACCATCGCTATGCTCACCTTTTAAGGCAAAGAATAAATCATGTTCCACTATTTCACGCGAATCAAATGCGACACCATTTACTGAAAAATCACCATAGGATTCACCACCAATAGCACGCGCAATTTCCTGAGAAGTCCACAATGTCATGCAGCACACTCTCTAGCGACTTGGACATCATTAAATGGCAATATTTTATTCCCGATGATTTGCCCTTCTTCATGCCCTTTGCCTGCCAATAATATAATATCCCCAGCAGCAGCTATCTCTATGGCACGGCTTATTGCACTACGCCGATCACCAATCTCTATAGCATCTCTAGTGCCTTGCATTACATTCTCTCTAATTTTTGCAGGATCTTCGGTACGTGGATTATCATCGGTAACGATAACAATATCACTGCCTTCACTTGCCACTTGCCCCATTAATGAACGCTTACCAACATCCCTGTCACCTCCAGCACCAATAATAGAAATAAGCTTACCATCTGTATGCGGACGTAGCGCAGCTATAGCAGCCTCTAACCCATCTGGGGTATGCGCATAATCAACATATATTGGAGCACCAGTTTTTGTAATGGCGGCGCGTTCCAAGCGACCCGAAACGGGTTGCAACCTATGAATATTACTCAAAGCTAATGATGCATCAATGCCGCTTGCCATGGCTATTGCTGCACTCACTAGAGCATTAGACGCTTGATAGGCACCAATCAGTGGGAGGTTAATTTTATATTCTTGCTCCTCAACGGATAATATCAGCTTCTGCCCTAATTGCGTGGGCTCACGCTCTATGATTTTAATATCATGACCATTTTGCCCCACAGAGAGGATTTTTAAATCTCGAGCCATCGCATGTTTCATAGCTTTTTCTGACCAAGGATCATCAGCCCAGAAAACGGCTATGCCATCATCTTTAATCATTTCATCAAACAGACGCATCTTAGCGGTTAAATATTGATCCATATCTCCGTGATAATCCAGATGATCGCGGCTTAAATTTGTAAAAGCCGCTATATCAACCGCTATCCCTTCGGTTCTATATTGATGCAATCCATGGCTAGAAGCTTCAAATATCACATGGGTGACCCCTTCGCGCGACAGACCGGTCATATTGGACAAAAAGGTAACCACATCAGGTGTAGTTAACCCAGTGCGCACTTGATCGGATGATGTTGTAACGCCTAGAGTTCCAATCGATGCCGATTTTTGGCCACATATTGCCCATAGCTGGCGGCTTAGTTCTGCTACTGATGTCTTGCCATTTGTGCCTGTTACGGCTGCAACTTTCTCTGGAAATGGGCCAAAAAAACCAGCAGCTACATGGGCAAATTTTTGCCGTGGATTATCTGATATAATATGAAAGGCACCATTAACTCGAGCTTGCTCACGTGCAACTATTGCTATGGCACCTTTTGCAATTGCATCGTCAATAAAATCCTCTCCATTGACAGTAGCTCCTTGAAAAGCACCAAAAATAGTACCTGGAGCAACTTTACGGTTATCAATCGCAAAACCCGTGATTATTGCATCGGAATAATTACCAGCCTCGCCGATCAATGCGCTTAATTTCATATATCTATCCCTTTGCTTTCCACAATAATGGTAATAATTCTGAAACATCAACATCGCGATGCTCATCAGGAATAATATTTAACATAGGTCCTATACGCGGCACCAATTTCTTAACAATAGGGGCAGCCGTCCACCCAGCAGTTCTATTAAAATTAGTAGCAGCAGTCCCCGAAGGTTCATCCACCATTGCAATGACAACATATTGCGGATCATCCATTGGAAAAGCTGCTGCAAATGTAGAAACTAATAATTTTTTCGCATAACCACCATCAGCAGGCTTCTCAGCTGAACCTGTTTTTCCACCTACACGATAGCCTTTAGCATCAGCATTCTTGCCTGTTCCATCGGACACAATCATACGCAAAAGTTGACGCATGCGCGCACTCGTGGCTGATTTAAATACACGATGCTCTGTAATCTTTTCATCTTCTTTGCGTTTTAATAATGTGGTTGGGCGGTAAACCCCACCATTCACCAAAGTTGCATAAGCAGAAGCCAAATGCAAAGGTGTAACCGAAATACCATGCCCATAACCAACCGTCATATTGGTAACGCGCCCCCAATTTTTAGGCCATAAAGGCTTAGCTCTCTCACCAAGTTCTACAACAGGACGTTCATTAAACCCAAGTTTCCTGAGCATGATATCCATTTTCTCTTTTCCAAGATTATCGGCAATACGGGCTGTAACAATATTGGAACTATGTACTAGTGCCTCTGGCACATTAAGCCATCGGTGCGATGCATGCGTATCGCTAATTTTATGCCCATCGATTTTCACAGATTTTGTAGCATCATATCGTATCGCTAAATCTCGCACCGTGCCAGCATCTAGGGCCGCTGCAACTGTAAGAGGCTTAAAGGTAGAGCCTAGTTCATACACACGGTTTGTAACACTGTTGACCTGTCGACTTAAAGGCGTTTTTCCATTTTTTGTTAGATCATATGTCTCGGGTATATTATAGAATTTAGGAGTATTTGGATTAAATGACGGCAATGTAGACATGGCAACAATTTCACCATTATTAGCATTTAATATAACGCCAGCACCACCTTTTGCACCCGTTGATTTAATACCGCGCATCAATTCACTTTCCAGAGCAGCTTGCACTCTGGAGTCAATAGATAATTGCACTGGTTCATATCGCGTTTCTGGGTTTGAAAGATGTTCATTAAGGATATTTTCCATACCCAAAACACCCTTACCATCTTGATTGACAAATCCCAATATATGCGCAGCTAGATCATGTTGGGGGTAAAGACGTTCTGCTTCACGAGGAAATTCAATTCCAATTTCTCCCAAAGCATGAACCTTTTTTACTTGGGATGGCAATGCTCTTTTTCGCAAATATGTAGACCGATTAGATTGTAATTTTTTTAAAAATACATCCGACTCTGTATCAGGAAATATTTCATGTAATTTTTTTGCTAAATCTTTTTTATCCCCAAATAGTTTTTTGGGATTTAACCAAATTGCATATGCATCAATTGTTCTGGCAAGAGGCTCACCATTGCGATCAACAATATCTCCACGCTTAGGAATATAAGTTGATGAAATGTCATCATATGCATGCGCCCCACCGAATATTGCAAAACTAGCCAATCTGGCAATAATTAGCATAACAAATAAAAAGAATAGAAACATGATAACAAGCAAACGCCAAAATGCTTTTTTACTAGCAGCTTGCGTCTGACGTATAAGGCTTAATCGGCTAGAACTTGCGACCAATACTGTCATAGAAATTCCTATTCCTCAGCTTCTTTAGTATTTTTAACGGTTTGTATATTGTCAATCTCGTCCAATAATTCATCAATTGATGCAATTTTGGCTGGTGCATCTTCTTCATGAACTTCTGACTGGATTATATTTTCAACCTTTTTATCAACTTCTACCTTTGGCTTTAAAGGAGCAAAAGGAGAACCGATAACACCTGCAGGATTCTCTCCATTCGAGAGTTCATTTACTGAAACTAATATAGGCTTAATATTCTCAGCCTTTCGACCGAGATTAGCAAGTGCCTTCTCTCCATTTGCAAATTGGTCTGCAGTAGGAGATTTAAAACCATATAAAAGCTCATTCCACTCTTCCAATTGCTGCAAATTAGCACGGGCTTTTATCTCAGCCTGTAAATAATTTATTTCCTTCTTTGTTGAGAGAATATCCTTGTCTATTGCCACCAAATCTCCGCGCAAAGATGCTACATTTAATGACATAGGATAAAGTAGCATCACAACCAGAAGAAGGATCGCAAACCAACCAAAATTTTTTAGAGGGTTGATAGAACTGCTCATAATCTTTTTGCCTTTACTCCAGCCATATCCCTTACAGCTGATATAGAGTTGCGCACCGCGACCCGCATTGTGGCGGAACGAGCACGCGGATTCATTGCGATTTCTTTACTTGATGCTTTGATTGGTTTTGCAGGGCGTGAAAACATAGCCTTATTTATTTGTTTCGTTACTGGCATATGCCGTGACCCACCAACCTCAGTACCACTATGTCTACGCATAAATTTTTTAACAATACGGTCCTCAAGGCTATGAAATGTAATTACTATCAATTGCCCGCCAGGCCTTAATAGGCGTTCTGCAGCAACCAGAGCATTTGAGAGTTCTTCTAACTCTTGATTAATGTGGATACGAATTGCCTGAAATGTCCGGGTCGCAGGATCTTTGGGAGCACCCGCTTGATAGCCTACCGCCCTGCGGACGATAGATGCCAACTGCGCTGTTCGCTCTATTGGTCTATTTGAAACAATATATTTGGCAATTCGGCGCGAGCGTCGTTCATCACCATAGTTGTATATAATATCTGCAATAGTCTCTTCGTTAGCTTCATTGAGAAAGTCAGCAGCACTCTGACCATCTTGCGACATACGCATGTCAAGCGGCCCGTCTGACTGAAACGAAAAACCTCTCTCGGCTTGATCAAGCTGCATTGATGAAACACCAATATCTAGGACAATTGCGTCTACAGACTCAATACCGATAGAATGTAATTCTGTATCCATTGAAGAAAAGCAGGCAGGATGAAAGCTAAACATGCCTCCATACCTGCCTGAGAGTTCAGAGCCTCTGGCTTGCGCATCGGGATCACGGTCGAACGCATAAACGCGCGCGCCTGCAGCGAGAAACCTCTCGCTATAACCTCCTGCACCAAAGGTACCGTCCACCACATCCATGCTAGGGGTGATAGCAAGGGAGCGGATGATCTCTTCAATCATAACGGGAATATGCGGTGCTTGTTTCATTATTTACCGCCTTTCCCGTGAATATTAATCCAATAATCAAGCTCTTCACGTACATGCGCATATTCTTCTGGAGCCTCACTCAGGAATATTTCAGGATTCCAGAGCATGAAATGCGTTGTTGCACCAAACATGAACAATTGTCCGTCAATACCGCCAAAATGCCTCAGCATGGGATGCAAAACGAAACGACCACTAGGTTCAAATACAGTTTCAAATATTGATGATGACGTAATTCCAGCGAGCTCACGATCAAATTCATCACCACGACTAATAGCGCTATCCCATTGCCTCTCAATATCACTGCGCAGCTTAGTACGTTCCATACGACCAAACCCAACAAGACATTTATGTTTTGAATGCCTTGCTATACACACCATGTTGCCAGCACTGCTGGTTTCTACACTTTTACGAATTTCAGATGGTATTGTCGTGCGGCCTTTGCCGTCGACGTTCGACAGCCCCGATCCACCATAGACAATTAATTCACTCACAATTCCACCCAATTTCATTTGGGCAAAACTCTTCCATTTACGGACAACCTGTATGACCGCAAAAAACGAATAAACGCATGATGGTTGAATCTACCCCTATTATTGGTTGCTTATATCAAGGGATTTTATGGTTGAAAAGAGGGATTTTATGGGAAAACATATAGATAACTTACTAAGTATCTGGTTTGTAATGTAAAATGCAGTGAAAAAAAATATTCAATTGCATGTTAAATGGCTCTCACAGCAATATAATGGTGCTTTTACTATAAAAGTTGTATATTTTTGACGACAAAATAATCAGTAATTGGCCGAAATAAGGGCTCACCCTGATTAACTCCATAAAATCCCAAACTATGGAAATGCTGATATACTATTTCACTCACCTAAATTGGTGAGTAATTGTAGCTTATGAAGCAGATATAACATATTATCATCTTCGCCATAATAACTCTGCCAATGACGGTCATGGATAAAATCACTATCGCCAATTAAAATAGCCCTGCCTTTTCCCACACGGCAATTGGCTTCAAACCTATTATTATTTAAGGTGCAATCCACATTTTGACTATCGGTCTCAATTAGTACCCATTCGCTAGGTGTTACGGTATTTATGCTATAATCACCTAGAGCGATTGAATGTTCTTCAATCTCTTCTACCAATAATAATTGTTCTAAGCCCCAATAAGCAAAGAGTGGAGATAAAAGAGATGTGTATATTGGGCGTCTCTTGTCGCCTAATGCATAATCACTAGGCCATTGCAAAGCTGCATCTGATAATATTATTATTTGGCCACCTTTTCTAACCCATTTATCCAGTGCAACAAGTTCTGGACCAGACAAAGGCCTAGCTTGCGCTAATAGCAACAGGTTAACTTGCGATAATCTATCATCAATCGCATCTATTAATATAATATCATAATGCTTCTTTAGCGAGATATAGGCTGCCGAGGGATTGCTCTCGCCACGCACCATTTGTTCAACATTCACCTCACCTAGGCCAAGCGGAATGGAAGACATTAATGCCAATTTGTTAATAGGTCTACTATTATCCAAAACAAAATAGGTTGATATACCAATAATTAAGCTAAGAAATGCTAGTAAAATTATTATCCATTTAACTGGCATGTTAGAGCATCCTTTTGTCAGAAATACTCAGCTAACATTTCACTCACCATCGCCCAGTTCACTTTCATCTACTAACGCTTCTAATTCATCTGCTGTAACAGGGTTAGCTCCAGGTTCTGCTACATTTGCTGACTGAATATTTCCATCTTCTTTTGGAACAGGCGTCACCCCCAATTCAACAAGCGGCTCTGATGGGGTTTCACCCACTACATCTTCCACGCCAGTCTCTGCTATATCTTGTTGCAAATTCACATCTGCTAAATCTGGTTCGTCACTGGCTTGATCGATTAAAGCATTTGCACCGAATATTGCTAAAAACACAATGATTAAACCTATCATTGCAACCTGCAATCTTTGCCATATCGGTATTGGCTGTGCTGTTGACATACTCATATCCTTGCTAATTATTCGATAGCCATGGCAGAGGCTTGAGGCCTTTGCTCATCATCCATTCTGGATTGTAGAGTGTAGATAAATAACGCAACCCCGTATCACATAATATCGTAACAATCTTGCTACCTTTACCCAATTCTTTTCCCAAAGCAACAGCACCAGCGACATTAATGCCCGATGAGAGACCTAAACATAAACCCTCTTCGACCAATAACCGCCTGACCCATTCCATTCCTTCCTCATCGGAAACCCTATATTGTGTGTCAATTGGAGCTCCTTCTAAATTTGCGGTTATTCGCCCCTGCCCAATTCCCTCAGCCACTGAAGAACCTTCTGATTTCAACTCTCCATTTGCAAAATAATGATATAATGCCGCTCCATATGGGTCAGTTAAGGCTATTTTGATGGTTTCATTTTTTTCTTTAAGCCCAAGTGCCACACCTGCAATGGTACCACCTGTGCCAGCAGCACAAGTAAATCCATCAATTTTGCCTTCTGTTTGCTGCCATATTTCCATGGCTGTCGTTTCAATATGCGCACGTCTATTGGCTATATTGTCAAATTGATTAGCCCAAATCGCATTTTCAGTCTCCTCTGCTATTCGGCGCGATGTATGAACAAAATGCCCTGGATTGGCGTAAGGCGCAGCAGGCACCAAAACCAATTTGGCCCCCAAAGCACGTAGAGTATCCATTTTTTCTTGGGATTGCGTTTCTGGCATTACTATCACGCTTTTATAACCCAAAGCATTCGCTACCAATGTTATCCCAATACCTGTATTTCCTGCAGTACCCTCAACAATTGTTCCGCCAGGTTTCAGTGATCCTTGTGCTTCTGCATCACGGATAATGTACAATGCAGCTCTATCTTTTACTGACGCGCCTGGATTTACAAATTCACATTTAGCATAAATCTCTGCACCGCTTTGTTGACTGGGTCCGTCGAGTCGTAACAATGGAGTGCCGCCAATTAATTCTAAGCTATTTTTATTTATCATAATGTGGGTTTAATGCTCAATCAATGTCCAGACAAGGGTAATTCCTCCGGACAAAATTTTTAAATTAGAAGATAGTTTTTTCTTGATATAGTATAACATATAACTTACGCGGTAACGTTATAACGTTATGTTATGATAAATATTCTCTTTAACGCACCCCAAATTATAATCAGAAGGTCGCACATATAATGAAATCTCTATATATATCTGTATCATTAATCGCTCTATTAACCTATAGCTTCAGCCCTTCTCTTCATGCTCAAGAAACTCAATCAAATACAGAAAATTCTTCCAGTGATGATTTTCATACCGATCAATCAATTATTGTAACAGCGCCGTTTTTTGATGAATTCAATATATTAGCAGGCACTTCCGTTTTATCAGGTGATGATTTAACCCGTGAAACAAGACCTCAAATCGGTGATATTCTTACAAAATTACCTGGCGTTTCAGCCACAAGCTTTACGCCTGGGGCTTCACGCCCTATTCTTCGCGGTTTACAAGGACCGCGTATATTGGTCTTAAATGATGGATTAGGCACTATTGATGTATCGACAACATCGCCAGATCATGGTGTATCCGTTGATCCTCTGCTTCTTGATCGTATCGAAGTTCTGCGGGGTCCTGCTGTTCTATTGTTTGGCGGCGGCGCCATTGGTGGAGCTGTGAACGCATTAGATAAACGCATTCCGCGCTCTGTTCCTGATGAAGATTATCACCTTGATATATTAACAGGATTCGCAACAGCCGCCAATGAATTTAGCTACTCTGCCAGTCTTGATATTCCTATCACATCTAACTTCGTAATCCATACCGATGGTAGCTATAACAATAGTGATAATCTCTCAATCGGTGGTGATTTGCTGACACCTGAATTACAAGCCCAACAGATCGCTACTGCTGCGGATGCCGTCAGCGCAGGGGAAACAGAAGAAGCCGCTGAGATTCTTGAATTTTCCGAAACAAATGGCATCATTCCTAATACGCAAAGTGAAACCTATAATTTAGGCGGTGGTTTTAATTGGTTTGGGAATGGCATTACCTTTGGCGCTTCCATTGGCTATCTCAATAGTGATTATGGCGTTCCCAATAATCCAAACGTATCAGAAGAAGAGGAAGAAGGTGGAGAAGAAGAGGAAGAAGGTGAAGGCGTAACCATTGCATTGGATCAAGTCAAAATCGATCTTCGCAGTGAAATCACCCTCTCAGGCGCTTTTGAAAAAATTCGTATCCGAGCAGCTTATGCAGACTTTCAGCAAACCGAGTTTGAAGCACCTGGTGAACCAGGAACTGTGTTTGATAATGAAGGCGTTGAAACTAGAATTGAATTGGTTCAGAGCGAAAATAATGGCTGGCGCGGCGCAAGCGGTATCCAATATAGCTATCGTGATTTCTCTGCAATAGGGGCAGAAGCTTTTGTTCCACCAAACCAAACCAATCAATTTGGTATTTTCACCCTCCAAGAAATATCATCGAACAATATCGATATTGAGGGTGCACTGCGTCTGGACTTTGTTGATAGTGAGGCGCAATCAATTGGTATTGATAGAAGCTTTACAAGTTTTTCCGCGGCCCTTGGTCTAGGTTATAATGTTGATGATAGCATGAAATTTGGCCTAAATCTGACACGGGCTGAACGAGCACCATCACCTGAAGAATTATTCTCCAATGGGCCGCATCTTGCGACAGCAACATTTGAGATAGGGGACCCTAATTTTGATACAGAAACATCTTACGGTGGTGAATTATATCTAAGAGTTGAAAAGCCAACATGGCAAATATCGCTTACAGGATATGTTAATTTAATTGACGACTTCATTATTGAACTCCCTACAGGCGGTACAGAGGATGGCTTACCCGAATTTCAATTCATTCAAAATGATGCTGATTTTGTAGGTTTTGAATTTCAAGGAGCGGCCGATATTGCCAATGCTGGCAATTTTAAAATCTCCATCGATGGTGTTGCGGATTATGTCAATGCAAGTTTAAACGGCGGCGGTGCAGTACCCCGTATCCCGCCTCTTCGCATTCTTGGTGGTTTAGAAGCCAATAGCGACAATATTAATGTGCGCGCTGAGATCGAATGGTTCGCAGATCAGGAACGCAATGCTGCTTTTGAGAGTGAGACAGAGGGTTTCACATTTATAAATTTAAGTGCATCATGGAAACCATTTAGCCGAGAAACTGGTGTTACTTTGATAGCATCAGCCAATAATATCTTTGATGTTGTTGGCCGCCGAGCAGCCAGCTTTACCAAGGACTTTGCGCCTCTGGCTGGCAGAGACTTTAGAGTATCAGCTAAATTCAGTTTTTAATTTAGGTTAAATATCCGTTGATTTTTGCTTTTTCTCTGTGAAATATATAATTATTAACGATATTTCATAGAGCAAAATCAGTGGAATACCTAACATAAGTTGGGAAATAACATCGGGTGGTGTCAATATTGCTGCTAATAAAAAGCTGCCCACTATCATGAAACGACGAAAGCCTCTCAATTGTTCGCGCGATACAATTTCTGCACGATTGAGAAGCAACAATAATATCGGTAATTGAAAGCATATGCCAAAAGCCAATATAAATTGCATAACCAGCGAGAGATAATCCCCCATTGCAGGCAATGCTTGCTGCTTAATACCATCATCATTGCTCTGAAAATCAAGAAAAAATTCAAAGGCTGTTGGCATTACAATATAATAAGCCAGCGCTGAACCTGCGAGAAATAACAATGGCGTAGCCAATAAAAATGGTAAAAATGCCCTCTTTTCATTGCTATATAGACCTGGTGCAACAAAAGCATATAATTGAGCGGCCAATATTGGGAAAGCCATGAAAAAGGATGAGAACATCGCAACTTTAATTTCCACAAAAAAAGCTTCATATAATTTAGTGAAGATTAACGTTGTTTCACCGTCAGGAAATGCTTTTTTTAGGGGCTGTACTAAAAAATCAAAAATATATTCTGAAAAGTAGAAACTAACAACAAAGCATAATATAATCGCAGCAACCGCCCATATAAGACGTTGACGCAATTCTATAACATGCTCCATCAATGGAGCTTTGCTAGAATCTAGACTATCATGCTGTTCTTGATCGCTCACAGGTCACCCTTAGCTTTCTCGACTGTAATAATTTTGGCTTTGCTCGCCTTAGCAGTTTTAGTTTTATTCGCCTTATGAGTCTTAACTTTGCTCGTCTTCGCAGTTTTAGTTTTACTCGCCTTGGCAGTTTTTGCTTTGCTTATTTTATCATTTTTAGATATTTTGATATTATTAGAATTTGAAGTTGGGCGATTATCAATATTTGTCCTATCAGCACTATCAGATATACTGGCAGATACATTATCAGATATATCGAGATCATCATTTAAGTCTATATCATCTTCCGAACCATCAGATATAAATGGGTACATCTCATTGGGATGTTCATCCATGATCTGTTTATTCTGTTGCGCCCATTTCCCTTCCATTTCTTTCATTTCAGTTTCGCGAATTATATCATCTAAACCTGAGCGCAAGCTATGCGATATAGACCTAAATTTTCGCAACCATTTGCCAGCAGTCGCAAGCGCTCTTGGTAATTCACGAGGACCAACCACTAATACCGCAACAATAGCAACAATAGCAATTTCCCATATGGATAGGTCAAACATAACGGTTTCTCTTAAAAATCTGGCTCAAATAGCCCAAGCATATATTAATGTTATGCTTTATCTTTCTCAGCATGTTTAATATCTGATGTAGAACCATTATCAATCTGTGCTGGAGCTTTTTCTTTTTGTTGCTCACTCATTTCTTCTTCGCTCAAACCCTTTTTAAACGATTTGATACCTTTACCGACATCTCCCATCATTTCTGATATGCGGCCACGACCAAATAATATTAACACAATAACACCAACTATCAAGATTTGCCAAATACTAGGACTCATAATATATCTCCGAAACAATAATTTATATCTGTGCTAAGCACGTTGAATTGATCTTTCTAGCAACTTTCTTTATACATCTTGCACTACTTGATGATTTTATCCATCATTCTCTTCACAACCTTCTTCAGTGAATATTTCATTCATTACTGAATCAATAGGGTCCAATAATCCCGTAGCTTTTAAATCTTTGATGCCAGGCAAATCTTTCTGACTAGATAAACCAAAATGCGTTAAAAATTCATTAGTAGTAACATATATAAGTGGTCTTCCGACAACTTCTCTTCGTCCCGCGCTTTTTATCCACTCAGCTTCTATCAAGACATCTAACATGCCTTTGCTGATTTGCACACCTCGTATTGACTCTATTTCAGCACGGCTGACTGGGCCATGATATGCAATTATAGCGAGTGTTTCAATAGCTGCACGACTTAATTTACGCACCTCATCGCTTTCGCGCCGCAACAAATATGATAAATCAGCAGCCGTTTGAAAATGCCACCGCTCTCCACGTTTTACCAATTCAATGCCGCGCCCTAAATAATGCTCCTCTAATATTTTTAATATGATATCAACATCAATTTTATCGCCAACATATTGTTGTATATCTTTAATATGAAGCGGTGTTTCAGAAGCAAATAATGTCGCCTCTACTGCTCTAATATGTTCTAAATCAACCATTTAAAAAGCCGTATCTTTACATTTGCTAGAATTAGTACGGACCATTAATGGAGCAAAGCTATCTTTCTGTTGCAGCTCTAATACACCATTTCGTGCTAATTCTAATGATGCCATAAATGTTGAAGCTAGAGCAGATCGGCGCAACATATGGCTGTAATTATCATCACCACTGAGCAAGATAGTTGGTAAAAAGGCCTCTATATTAGTCCACTCCACACTCTGACCAATTATTTTTGATACACGATTAAGCGCATCTTCTAATGTCATAACCGCACGTTTTTTGATCATATGCATTATGGGCTGTGTTCTTGCACTAACTTGTCCGTAAGCTTGAATTAAATCAAAATAGCTGCATTGATATTTGCGTAATTTCTCAATGCGCAACCCCTCTGATGTGCCACGTCTAAAAACATCACGCCCAATACGATCTCTTGCCATTAATCGTGCCCCGGCCTCTCGCATGGCATTAAGGCGCTCTAATCGTAATTGTAAACGCAGCGCTAATTCCTCAGGCGATGGATCAATTTCTGGGTCTTTGGGCAATAATAAACCCGATTTTAAATAAGTGAGCCAAGCCGCCATAACCAGATAATCTGCAGCCAGCTCTAGCTTTAGGCTGCGTGCATCATCAATGAATTTCAAATATTGGCGCACCAATTCCAAGATTGATATTTGCCGCAAATCCACTTTTTGATTACGCGCCAACACCAATAAAATGTCCAAAGGCCCTTCCCAGCCATCAATATTTAATGTCAGTGCATCAGGATTTGTAATATCATCGTCCCAGATATTATCTGGTGAAAGATGGTTGGTTTCATCAATGGACTGCATTATCTCATTCCACATGCGCCAAAAGCTGATCACGCTTTGTGATTACCGCATCATAATCAATACTCTCAGGCTTCTGTTCAATAGCCTGCATAGCCCGATCAAGTCGCGCTTTACTCATATCAGATATATCATCCAATTTCTGGCATATCTCAACCATCTCAGACATACGTCCCCAGCAATTTAGCGCTATATCACAGCCAGCTGCTACTACATCAACGGCTCGCTGCGCTTTATCTCCTTTTAACGCTTTCATGTCCAAATCATCAGAATATAACAAACCATCAAATCCAATTTTTTTACGGATAATATTGTTAATAATATAAGGCGACATGGTAGCGCACCTTTCTCTATCCCATGCTTCATATATAATATGAGCCGTCATTGCCATGGTTGTTTGTGACAAGTTTACAAAAGGCGCAATATCTTGCTCTAATTCTTCTTGGCTAGCATGAACATGCGGCAAATCTATATGGCTATCAACAGTGGCACGTCCATGACCTGGGATATGCTTAATTATTCCTGCAACTCCAGACTGTTCAAATCCCTCTAATGCAGCTTTTCCTATTGCAGCTACTTGCATAGGATCATAGCCAAGTGCACGATCTCCAATAGCATCAACAGTATCATCACATCGTACATCAAGCAAAGGCGCACAATTCACATTAATACCGACCTCATGCAAATCATAGGCTATTGCTTGCGCATTTAATCGCATCGCTTCTATCGCACTTATGGGGGCTGTTTGATATAATGCGTCAAAAACTGCTCCACTGGGATAAGCTTGCCATTCAGGCTCTTTCATACGTGCAACGCGACCTCCTTCTTGGTCAATCAAGATAGGTAGGGCTCGGCCATGAAGATCACGAAGGGAATCGGTTAATGCCCTAAGCTGGTTACGGTTTTCAATATTACGTCCAAATATAATGTAGCCAGCAGGGTCTGCATCGACAAAAAAGCTTTTCTCATCTGCTGTTAATTGCTGCGCCGACATTCCAAAAATTACTGGTTTCAATATTACCCCCTATCAAATATCTAATAGAGCATAATTACTATAGTGAGGCGATATAAAAAAGGCCGCCTATCAAAAAATAAGCAGCCTGTTATAATTTTTCAGATTATCAAATCCGATAATCACAATATTGGATCATTAAAAATATTGAAACAATGGAAATTATTTTACTACGAGGCAATTTTCTCCAGCAGCTTTTAATTTTGAGCATATGTCATTGGCTTGCGCTTTATCATTAGCAATAGCTTGCAAACGATATATTTTGCGCCCACCATCAACAGTACCCTCTATTATTTTACGTTGGTCATCCGATAAGAAACCAAATCGCTTTACTAAATTACTCCACGCATTTGCGGCGCTGCCAGTATCGCTAAACGCCCCCAATTGAATGATAGCAGTACCAGATACAATTTTATTGTCCGTTTTAATTTCGTTGCTTGTATCTTCTTCACCTATAGTGCTCGAGAGCTTTTGTCCCTCACTTGCAGCGAAAGAGGCATCTCCTTCGCCTTCAAATTCTTTACCAAGCCTATCTTCTGGGGCTATTTTATAATCACCTTTTTGCGCCGTTATTAGACCACCATTACCTTGGCTATTGCTATCTTCTGATTGATTTTTATACCAGAAATAGGCTGCAACAATAGAAGAGATTAACAACAACACCATTATGATATATAATATTATTCTATAGATCGAAGGACTATTATCATATTCATAATCATCAGCCGTCTCTAACCATGGCAAATGGTCGGAGTCTTCTATACTCGAACCTTCATTTTCTATCTCTGCCACATTAAGTCCCCCTAATTCACAATGATTTTTAATGTTAATAGATAATGGTTAACATAATATTTACGATATTATCGACTTTATAAGATATTACATAGAAACAGCAGCTTCAACGCCCATCAAACCAAGTCCATTTTTTAAAACTTGTGCTATTTGAGAACCCAAAAACAAACGTGCTGCACTTTTATCTCTGTCATGCGACAATATAAAGCGTTTTTCAGGATTATCATTTCCCAAATTCCAATGCGAATGGAGTGCAGAGGCTAAGTCATTCAAATAAAACGCAATTCTATGAGGCTCTCTAGTTTTAGCAGCAGCTTCTACCAGTCGGGAAAAATTAGAGGCTTCTTTTACCAATGCATATTCTTCATCTTCTAATAATTCTAAATGTTTATCAGATGGTATAATATTTTCATCCAGTGCTTTGCGTATGGTTGAACAAATGCGCGCATGTGCATATTGCACGTAAAAAACAGGATTGTCTTTTGAAGCTTCTACTACTTTAGCGAAATCAAAGTCCATTTGCGCATCAGCTTTTCTCGTCAACATGGTAAAACGGACCACATCTCTACCAACTTCCTCAATAACATCTCTTAATGTTATAAAGCTACCAGAGCGTTTGGACATTTTTACTGGCTCTCCACTACGTAGCAATCTCACCATCTGTACCAATTTTATATCAAAATCAGTTTTACCATGGGTCATGGCAGATACTGCGGCTTTAATGCGCTTTACCGTTCCTGCATGATCAGCACCCCATATATTGATGAGCGCATCAGCATTCTCACTTTTTTGATAATGATAAGCCAAATCAGCACCAAAATAGGTCCATTGCCCATTGGACTTTTTAATAGGTCTATCTTGATCATCACCAAATTTTGTTGAACGAAATAATGGTAATGTTACTGGCTCCCAATCATCAAAGCTCTTACCCTTAGGTTTTTCTAAAACCCCATCATACACTAAATCATTATCGCGCAGCCATTTTTCAGCAACAACGGCCTTACCTTCGATATGTAAAGCAGCCTCTGATGCAAATATATCATGCTTAATACCCAATAAGGATAAATCAACACGGATCATATCCATCATATCATCTACCGATTCTTCGCGAAATAAAACTAGCCACTCACTCTCAAGAGCATCCACATATCTATCACCATATTTTTCTGCTAATCTCTGGCCAACCGGTATTAAATAATCCCCGGGATATAAACCATCCTCTATTTCGCCAATATCACGACCCAATGCTTCTAAATAACGCAAATATACACTACGCGATAGAGTATCGACTTGCCCGCCAGCATCATTAATATAATATTCTTTGATAACATCATTACCGGCAAATTCGAGTATCGTAGCCAGAGCATCGCCAACAACAGCACCTCTACAATGGCCCATATGCAAAGGCCCTGTTGGATTGGTTGACACATATTCAATATTAATTGTTTTACCCGTTTTTTTGACTGCTCGTCCATAGTCATCACCGCGCTTTGCAATTTCAATTATTTCATCACGCCAAACCATATTATCAAGGCGCATGTTTAAAAATCCCGGCCCCGCTATTTCAACTTCAGTAACTGATTCAATATCACGCAATTCCTTTGCAAGTGCTTGTGCTAATTCACGAGGTTTTTTTTTAGCTGTCTTTGATAATACCATCGCAGCATTAGTAGAAATATCGCCATGCGAAGGATCGCGAGGCGGTTCAACTGTAACATTGGCTCTATTTATATCCGATGGTAAGATTTGCGCATTTATCAAATTATCAAGAGCGGTATCTATATGCTCAGCAAATGTTGTAAAAATTGTCACTTTATTTTCCTGATCCATCAATGCCTATAACACTCGCATAGTGCGGCAGATATAATATTTGAAATAGATTATTTTCTAGCGTGTCGCATTATATCGCAATTGGTCTTCTGTTAATTGAAAACCAACCAGCAATTCAAATGTTGAACGTAATACAGCAGAGCGAGTAGTAGGATCGCTTAGTGGATCAATGGCGGCATCAATATCGCCTGCCCTTCTCTTCCTGGTTAGCTTTTCAATCACTTCATCGGGCAATCTAGCGGCTTTTGCATTCACAAACCCCGCTGCTTTTCCATTGGCTGACGCCCGAAATTCACCATCAGCGAAATTTAATGTCACTTGCCCTAAACTCTTGGAAACAACAGTATTCCCGCCTTGAACAATAGTCGAAAAATAAGGTATAGTTATTAAGCGTGCTCCGTCTGCTCTTGTTCGCCTGGCACGGACTTCAAACGTTGCTTCGGTATATATTTGCTCCCCTTCTGAATTACAATTACTGCGCAGATTGGTCACATTAGCAGTTATATCAATTGCGCGTGAATCCGTACTATTAACTGGATTAAACATAGTTATGTCACCCGTACCATCGGGAATAGCAACAATCGGACAACCACTACGGGTTACATTCACACCTACACCGCTACTGATGTCGAGTTCGCCATCATTACTGCATGCTGATAATATTGTGACAGCAGCCGAACAACATAAAAGTGTCTTAATCTTCATTTGGCATTCCTTTATTGTATCCACGAACCATTGCCGCAAAATATATACCCCTTTATCTATCCATTAACCACTAGGCAACAGGGGAAAAGTGTTGGCAGCAATGAATAAAATATCTAAACAGCATTACCCATGACTGAACAAGAATCAAAAAAACCATCCTTGAAACTATTTCTCGCAGCACCAAGAGGCTTTTGCGCAGGTGTTGATCGTGCCATTAACATTGTTGAATTGGCTCTTAAAAAATATGGCGCCCCTGTTTATGTGCGGCATGAGATTGTCCATAATAAATATGTTGTCGATAATTTAAAATCAAAAGGCGCTATATTTGTCGAAGAATTAGATAAAGTCCCTGATGATGCACCTGTCATATTTTCTGCGCATGGCGTTCCAAAATCTGTTCCTTCCGCTGCTGATGCTAGGAAGTTAGATTATATAGACGCCACATGCCCTCTAGTTTCCAAAGTACACAGGCAAGCTGAGCGTTACTCATCTTTAAACAAACATATAATTTTTGTTGGCCATTCGGGTCATCCAGAAGTTATAGGAACATTTGGACAAGTCCCAGAAGGCCATATCTCGCTAGTCGAAACAGTTGAAGATGCGCAAAAATTTGTTGCAAATGACCCTGACAATTTGGCATATTTAACGCAAACAACTTTATCTGTAGACGATACGGCTGATGTGATTAATGAATTAAAGAAAAAATTTCCAAATATTCAAGGCCCTAAAAATGAAGATATTTGCTATGCTACTTCCAATCGTCAAATGGCTGTAAAAATATTAGCAGAACAATGTGATCTCGTTATCGTAATCGGAGCTACAAATAGTTCTAATTCTATGCGATTGGTCGAGAGCAGCGAGAGACTAGGCACACCTGCGATATTATTAGCAAGAGCAGATGATCTTGATTTTAATTGGTTACATAAGGCCCAAAGCGTTGGAATTACAGCAGGAGCCTCAGCACCAGAAATATTAGTGCGCGAATTAATTAACCATCTCTCAACCCGCTACTTGGTACAGGAAGAACAAATTGTTTCTGCCACAGAGAATGTTGAATTTAAATTGCCTAAATCTCTTATTCATTGATAGATAAAGAAAATATCCGAAAGCTAAGATATGGCCGTTTATACCATAGTAGAGACGAATGAATTACAAGCTTTGCTTGAAAAATATGATATTGGTAAATTGATAAGCTGCAAAGGCATTGCCGAAGGTGTCGAAAATAGTAATTACTTTATAGAAACAGATCAAAATAAATTTGTTCTAACTCTCTATGAGAATCGTACCAAAGAAGATGAACTTCCCTTCTTTTTTAATTTACTGGGCCATTTGCATAATGAAGGTATAGCTGTTCCTAAATTTATTGCTGCAAATGATGGATCTATATTGCAAAAGCTGGCTGGTAAACCTGCTTGTATCATTGAATTTCTAAGCGGTGTTTCCATTACAGCGCCTACAGAAAAGGCAGCAAGTTCAACGGGTAAAATTTTGGCAAAAATGCATATCGCATTGCGCAATTATAATGAAACTAGACCCAATAACATGGGATTAGAGGCTTGGCATGAAATGTTTCAGAACTGTTCAAAAAAAGATATAAACGCAATAAATAAAAATCTGTACGATCTTATCTATGATGAATTACGATATCTAAATAAATATTGGCCACATTCATTACCCAAATCTGTTATTCATGCTGACTTATTCCCTGATAATATATTATTAATGGATGAGGAAGTCTCAGGGTTAATTGACTTTTACTTTGCAGCCACTGACCTTGTTGATTATGATATTGCCGTCACACATGCGGCGTGGTGCTTCTCAACAGATGGAACTATATTCCATCAGGACATAAGCAACGCTTTTTTAAGGTCTTATCACACAATAAACCCGATAAATGAAACCAGTAGAGAATATTTACCCATATTATTGCGCGGTGCAGCTCTGCGATTCACTATATCACGCACGGTAGACTGGATAAATACGCCTGTAGAAGCACTAGTTACGAAAAAAGACCCTATCGCTTTTGCGCGCCGTCTTAAATATTACACAAATGATATTAATATTAATCAAATTTTGAAATTCGACAGCTAAAGACATTTTTATGAAAAATATTCATATATATAGCGATGGTGCATGCAAAGGTAATCCAGGCCCCGGTGGATGGGGTGCCGTCATACAATATGGTAAACATGAAAAAGAGATATCGGGTGGAGATATTAATACAACCAATAATCGCATGGAGATGCAAGCAGCGATAAATGCACTCAATACGCTAATCGAACCCTGCAAAGTCACATTATTTACTGACAGTAAATATGTTATCGATGGTATCACAAAATGGGTAGAAGGTTGGAAACGCAATGGATGGGTCAATGCATCAAAAAAACCCGTACGCAATAGTGATTTATGGCACGAATTAATTGCTGCTACTAAAGACCATGATATTGAATGGACTTGGGTCAAGGGTCATGATGGCAATGCTGGAAATGAACGCGCCGATGCATTGGCCAGTAATGCAGCAATCACCATTAGTGCTGAAATCGAGGCTTAAGTCTCGTCGCGTGTCTCAGCTCCAGGGCCATTTTTAAGTACAGAAGCAATAGCATTTTTAGCTCCTGCTTTGCTGGAATAACCTTCTGTCCAAAATATCGATTCTTTATTATATTTAAAATAAGCAACAAATTCGCCTTTTTTATTTTTCTTAATCTCAAAATAATGTGCCACTGATTTCCTTTCACGTTTAATTTTCGTTGATACGATAGCGTAAAACACTGCTTTACGTCAAATTTATAAGGTTAGAAAATCTAGTTCAAAAACGATTTGAAGAATATTTACTAATATCTATGTGCTTCAAACTATCTGGAATTGCTTCATGGTTCATTAAATGCGCCGCAATTTTGGCGGCAGCAGGAGAAGTTTGGATACCAAAGCCTCCTTGCCCAACAAAAGAAAAATAATGCGGTTGTTCACTATCATATCCAATAACAGGCAGTCTATCTTGCGAAAAATTTCGCAAACCTGCCCATTTTTTAACAAGCCGTTTGATATCCCATTCAACAATATTTTGAAACCGATCAATAGCTAGTGCAATATCTATTTCTTCAGGGGCTGCATCAACAGCCTCACATGCATTTTCATCGTGAGGGCTTAACCAAATATGGTTTTGCCCCATAGCCTTGAAATAAAAACTACCATCCAGTGCAACAATCAAAGGCATATCGATAGCAATATCTTGATGCAGCTCTAACTCCACCATGGTACGCCTATATGGTTTTATATCAACGGGCTTCACATCCGCCTTGGATGCAACATCATCAGCCCAAGCCCCCGCTGCATTAACCAAAAACTTAGCAGTGATTGATTGTGAATTTGTTCTAATATCCCATTGTCCATTATTATAATTTGCTCGTTCAAATACAGAAGAACATAATATCTCTACCCCCAATTTCTTTGCATTGATAATATAAGCATTATGTAGCGCGCTAACATCTATATCGCTGCATTCTGGTTCCCAAATAGCTTGATTCCAACAGTCTTTTCTATTGGGCAATAATGATTCAATATAATTCTCTGCAACCTTATGCAGCTTAACATCACTATCCATAAAATTTTTTATCATATCTGAAATGAGGTTAGTCTGATCAGAACGAGCTATATTCAGAGCACCACGATTATTTAGAAAACTACCGTCATAGAAACTCTTGGGCGGATTTCGCAAAAAATCACCAGAAGCACTTGTTAACGGTTCAATATAAGGCCCTCCATAGGTTTGCGACCAAAATGCTGCACTGCGCCCCGTAGAATGATAACCTGGTGCATATTCACGTTCTAAAATACATATTGTTTTTTGCGAACTTTGCTTATGATTGGCTAATTCATAGGCCAAACTGGTACCAGCAATCCCAGCTCCTATTATAATTATATCAAAATTATTCATATGGTTTATGCTGCTTGTCCTGACAGTGTCTAAGAATTATAATCATATCAAAATTGACTATCTTCAATAAATCTAATGATATTCGCCATACAATCATCGCGCACCTCATCACATTCTCTAAGCAATTCATGTGCTGCTTCTTTACCATATAATATTAACTCACAATTTGGTAAACGCCTTGCATCATTTATTATTCTGTTTGTATCGACCAATTGATCATTAGTCGTAGCCAATATAAGTATTTGTGTTCTGATATTTTCTATAGCATTGGGCTTTTCTAGTGCGCGCGTTGACAGCATGGCTTGCTCCACCCATTTCCAACTCGCAGGGCCTAACTTAATATCTGGTCTATGCTGCCACCAAAACATCTCATCTTCATAACGTTCTATGTCATGCGTCAATATTTTAGCACGGGCACTTTCTGGCGAGAAAGGCTTTTCACTGACTTTCCAGGCATGCTTTTTCCCCAGACCAATTTTGATTAGAAGTTTTACAACATTGTAACGAATGAAAAAAGGAATAGGGTCTGCCACTAACCCAAGCATAGGAGCTGATAATATTACACCATCAGGATCTATACTCTTTTCAGCGAGTGCCCGCAAAACTAAATGACCACCCATGCTATGGGACATTAGAAAATGAGGGCCTGGTTTGTTCTCAGACCAACTTTTATAGATTTGCGAGAGATCATCGATCCAAATTGCAAAATCTTCTATATGGCCTATTGATGGATCATCTAAAATACGACCTGAACCGCCTTGACCGCGCCAATCAAAACCAGTTACATTTAAACCAGCATCATGAAGTTCAGCAAGGCTCTCCAAATATTTTTCATAATGGTCTCCCCTGCCTGGCAGAAATAGTAATGATCCCTTAAACTCTTCAGAAGCTGAATCTTGTTCTGGCCAAACAATATTCCTCAATTCCCAGCCATCATTTAATTGAATATGCGACTCCGTTGCATGAGATGGTATTTTTCTGCGATTCATTTCATTTCTTGCTTTTTATATAAAATTATATCCAAAAATATCGTCACGCTTACGATTTGGTAATCCTTATGCGTTAACCATCAGATATGGATATCTATCAGTTAGAACTTATTTCACTCACAGGCTTAGCGCTTGCCCTATTGGTGTCAATATATACTGACCTCAAAAGTCGCATGTTATATGATAAAGTGAATATATTCATTGCGCTTCTTGCGCCGCTATTTTGGTATGCAACACATACATTTACACTCCAAGGCGTCGGACTGCATTTATTATTTGCAATTTGTACCTTTTTCTTTTTCGCGATATTTTTTGCGCTGGGGCAAATGGGTGGCGGTGATGTAAAATTATTGACTGTAATGGCACTTTGGTTCGATTTTCAGGGTGTTTTCAACCTAGCATTTTATTCTGCAATATTCGGTGCCGTCATTACAATCATGGCTTGGGCATATCATAAAATAAAAAAATTAGATGGTAAAGTGCGCGTTCCATATGGCGTTGCGATTGCAATTGCTGGTTTTTCCATCATTGGTGAACGTTTTTTTAACCCTTTTAGTTGATAGATGTAAATTGTAAATTCGAGGACCCTTTAGGAGGCCAAGTTCGTCATGGATAAGAAAAAAGTAATTTTGCTAGTAGGTGCGTTAATAATTGCTGCCGTAACTGCATTCTTTGCAAATAGTTTGCGCACTGGTACACCTGCACCACAAGCAGTTGCACAAGTAGAACCTGAAGTAGCAGGACCAATGGTATTGGTTGCTAAGCGGGCTCTGCCAATTGGAACCATTATCACGGCTGATGCCTATGGTTATCAACCTTGGCCAGAAGAGTTGATTGAAGATGCTTACTTCGTTCAACAAGATGGGCAGGATGTATCAGTTGATAGTGATGATGACGTATCAGGGGCTTCATTTTCAAGTTCAAATCTAAATGGTACTGTTGTTCGCAATGCAATTACAGCTGGTCAACCTATTACCCGTGGATCATTAGTATCTTCTAACGACCGAGGGTTTTTAGCCGCTGCTCTGACCCCTGGAATGCGAGCAGTTTCTGTACCTGTTTCTACACTAACTGGTGTATCTGGCTTTGTGTTTCCAGGTGATCGTGTCGATTTGGTTCTTACACAAAGAGTGAACGGCTTAGAAGGTCCACCGCTTAATGTATCAGAAACAATCATCAAAAACCTTCGTGTTCTTGCTACAGATCAAAATGCAAATCAACGCGTCGATGAAGATGGAAAGACAGTTGTTGCAGCATTTAAATTAGTAACAATAGAAGCTACTCCCTCGATAGCAGAAAAAATTTCTGTGGCGCAAACCATTGGAACGATAAGCCTGTCACTACGCGCATTAGCTGATAACCAGAGCGAATTAGAGCAAGCATTGGCAAGTGGTGAAATCTCTATACCAAAAGGCGCAACCGCTGAGGAAGAAGCCAAGATATTAAGAACAGTGGTAGCTAAACCTACGAGCGGTAACTCAACATTTTCAACGGGTGGAGACGTATCACGCTTTCAACGTCGTACAGTTCCCCAACAAACCCCCAAAAAAGCTGAAGAACCCATAGAAGAACCTAAAGTTCGAGTCAGTCGAGGCAATCAAACCACCGAAGTTCCAGTGGGTCGGAGATAAATAATGAAAAATATACTCTTTAAAAAATCTGGCCTCACGGCTCTGGCAATAGCAGCGGCATCAACCGCAATACCGACTATTACTGCATCTGTGACAGCGCAAGAGCAATCAAATTTATTACAGCTTTCTATTGGAAGCGGTGAGCAGGTTAACCTCGACGAAAACATCTCAGATGTATTCATTGCTAACCCAGCAATTGCAGATGTTGAGGTTAAGTCCTCTCGGCAAATTTATTTATTTGGTCGTTCTCCAGGTGAAACAACATTTTATGCTACCAATGCTGCGGGTAAAACAATTTATAAAAAGACCATAAGAGTTGGTAATAATATCAATTCCATTGATCAAATGTTATTGCTTGCTATGCCTAATGCTAAAATTAATGTATCAACATTAAATGGTATAACGCTTCTTACTGGTACAGTAGCACAGCCCGAGGATGTCGCCGAAGCCGAACGCTTGGTCGCAGCATTTTCAGGTGATGGTGTAGAAATTATTAGCCGCCTTAAAACAGCGACGCCTCTCCAAGTGAATTTGCAGGTCCGTATTGCAGAAGTCAGCCGTTCTCTATCAAAAGCTCTAAGCACAAACTTTCAAGGGCAAGACCGTCAAGGAAGCGGCACTTTATTCGGAGCCAATCGTGGCCGAAATACAGGAACAATTACAACTGATCCCACCACAGGTGCAACGACATTTGATATTGATAACCCAGTTGACAATAATACATTTAATATAGCTGGGCAATTTTTAGGGCTAGATTTTATTGGTGCGCTAGACGCATCAGAGAATGTGGGTTTAGTTAATACATTAGCTAGTCCAAATCTAACAGCCGTTTCAGGTGAGACCGCCGAATTTAACTCTGGTGGTTCATTCCCTATTCCTGTATCCGCAGGTTTAGGCGCAACAACCGTTGAGTTCCAAAATTTTGGTGTGGGCCTATCTTATACCCCTGTCGTATTATCTGATGGCCGTATTTCAATCACGATGCGGACTGAGGTCTCTGATGTAACGACCAATGGAGCCGTCATTTTAAATGGTTTCCAAGTTCCAGCTATTACGCAACGTATAGCAGAGACAACAGTGGAATTAGGATCTGGTGAAAGCTTTATGATAGCAGGATTGCTCTCTAATACATCCAATTCAACCATATCAAAAATTCCAGGTATTGGCGATGTTCCTATCTTAGGAAGTCTTTTTAAATCAGACAATTGGCAGAAAAATCAAACCGAATTGATGATAGTTGTTACACCTTATTTGGTAAAACCAGTCAATGCTAGTGAAATTAAATTACCAACTGACGGTTATGAAGCACCTAATGATTTAGAGAGAATCTTTCTAGGAAAAACAAATGGTAATGGTGGAGAAAACCAACCTCCTCGACCTGGACCAATAGTTTCGGGAAGCGGTGCTATAATACCTTCAATTAGCAATGGTTCGCAAGGCAATGCTAAAACTACTGATAAGAAAAAACCAAGTAAAAAAACCGCGCCCGGTTTCAGCTTTGGCGGATAATAAGTAACGGAGATAAGAAATGAAAAAATTAAATATTCTAGCAAGCTTCGTTGTTGGGCTAGCCGTTACAGGATGTGCCAGCAGTGTAAGTGAAAATAGCAGCCTATATTCCAACCACCAACCTGTTATCGAACGAAATAATTTTACACTCGATATTAACTTATCAAATGAAGATGGTATAACTTCTTTTGAACAAAAGCGTCTTGCTGAATGGATGAGTGCCTTAGATTTAGGGTATGGTGATCGTGTTTCTTTGGACTTTGGCAATGGTTTTTCTAATGCTCTTGCTAAGCAGACAGTTGCTGATCTAGCTGCTAATCGCGGACTATTACTTCAGGATCATGCCCCTCTAACCGAGGGCCAAATACCATCAGGTTCTGTTAGAGTAGTTGTATCTCGTTCAACAGCTTCTGTGCCCTCTTGTCCTAACTGGGAAACATCATCTGCATCCAACTTTGATAGTGGAAACCACAGTAATTATGGATGTGCAACTAATAGCAATTTAGCAGCAATGGTTGCTGATCCAGAAGATTTGGTACGTGGCGTTGATAAAAGTTCATCAGACCCAACCAATGGCACAAAAGCAATTAATGCATTACGAGAAAAAGCAGCTTCCTCTGGAACTGCTGGAAATGCATCTGCAACAGGAGGACAATAATATGAATGCTCCATGGAAAGCAGGACAAGCTGGCAATAGAGATCCGTTCATGGCATTTTTATGCGATGAAGTTACATTAGATGTAACACGCTCTGTGTGTAATGAAATGGGTTGGGCAGAAGAAAAGGTCAATAAAGGTGGCCTGCGCAATGCTATTCAATCACTATCAGTATCTGCTAGTCCGCAAATATTATTGGTTGATTTATCAGAGTCTGGCGATCCAATTAACGATATTAACTCGCTTGCTGAGGTTTGCGAACCTGGCACGGTTGTAATCGCTATGGGACAGGTTAATGATGTACGCCTCTATCGTGATTTGATAATCTCTGGTCTACAAGATTATTTGCTAAAACCTGTTAATCCAGATATGTTGCGAGATGCCATTGTCAGTGCGCAAACAAGTCTAAATACTAGTAAACAAGAAGAAAATGGTTCCGACCGCCCACATATTTCAACTGCTATTGTCGGCACGAGGGGCGGTTCAGGTGCATCTACTTTAGCAACATCATTAGCATGGATCTTTAGTGAAAAAATGCAAATGGCGACTGGATTATTAGATTTAGATGTCCATTTCGGTACCGGTGCTCTTACTCTTGATTTAGAACCTGGACGTGGTTTAATTGACGCAATTGATAATCCTAGCCGTATTGACGGCTTATTCATTGAACGTGCTCTTATTAAAGCCAATGATAATCTTTCTATTCTATCCGCCGAAGCACCAATGAATAATGCAATAATCAGTGATGGTAGCGCATTTTTCCAATTACAAGAAGAATTTCGCAGTGCTTTTGACAATAGTATTATTGATGCTCCGCGCAATATGCTGATTGACTATCCACATTTGGCAAATGATTTAAACGTCGTTGTGTTAAACACAGAATTAACATTAGCCGCAGCCAGAGACGCTATACGCATTATCGCTTGGCTAGGCAGTAATGCTGTACAGGCAAAAATTATCATTGTAGCGAATAAAGTTAACTCTTCTACCAATGAAATTTCGCGAAAAGAGTTTGAAAGCTCAATCGACCAAACTATCGATTTCATCATCCCTGCTGATTATAAAGCTTGCACACAGGCTTCTAAATTAGGGCAAACCCTTATCTCAGCTGCACCAAATAGCAAAGCATCCAATGTGATTTCAAAGATCGCTGATGCAATATTAGGAAGCGCAGATGATGAAAATGGTGATAATGATGTCGCTAATGGTAAGAACTCAATGATTAAAACTCTTAGTAGTTTCAAATCAATCTTATCTAAAAAAGAAACAGAATGAATCTTAACTATGCAACAGCATAGTGAATTTAGTTAAAGGCATTTTGTATGGATATGCAGTTTTTTGTCATAGTTGCTGGTGCGGTTGGGATATTCCTGTTGATAGCAACCGCATTTTTGGGACCTTCCACTAATAAGGCGACGAGCCGTCGGTTAGGGGCTGTAAAGCTACGCCATTCTGATAGCGAAAATACCAAAGTAGAAGCGCAAATGAAACGGGCTATTGCTGCTCGTAAACCCATAATGCAGGGTGAAGGCGTTAATATCAGCCGTACCGATAAATTACGTTTACGTTTAGCGCAGACAGGTAAGAGCTGGACATTAAAACAATATCTTACTGTATCTCTATCTTTATTCACATTTTTATTCTTATTATTAGCTTTACGTGGCGCTCCTCTATATTTGGCAATATGTGTTGGTGCATTAGTAGGTCTTGGGATACCGCATTTTGTTGTCGGCTATCTCATTAAGAAACGTATTAACGATTTCACAGTAAACTTCCCTGATGCAATTGAATTATTGGTCCGTGGCCTCAAATCAGGTTTACCTGTAAGTGAAACTTTAAATGTCATCTCCAGAGAGGTTCCAGGCCCAGTAGGCGAAGAGTTTAAATTTGTTACGGAAAAAATTAAAATCGGCAAAACTATGGAAGATGCCCTGCAAGAAGCGGCTGATCGCATGGGAACACCAGAATTTCAATTTTTCACTATAACATTGGCAATTCAACGTGAGACAGGTGGTAACTTAGCTGAGACATTAGGGAATTTGGCGAATGTGTTGCGAGAACGTGCAAAGATGAAGCTAAAGATTAAAGCGATGTCTTCAGAATCAAAGGCTTCTGCTTATATTATTGGTGCACTTCCGTTCATGGTGTTTGGCATGATTTATAATGTAAACCCCAGCTACATGCTTGGTTTCTTCTCTGATGAACGCCTAATCATTGCGGGTCTCGGCGGAGCTTGTTGGATGGGAATTGGTGTATTCATCATGTCAAAAATGATTAGTTTTGAAATTTAAGTTGAGGATGCGAGCAGAGTCATGAGCATAGAAGCAGGACCAACATTATTGGGCGTTGACGTTTTTTACGTTGCTACCATCTTAACGGCAGTTGCAACCTTTGCTGTTCTCACAGCTATTTATGCTGCTGTTACGGTTAAGGACCCAATGGCAAAACGCGTCAAAGCACTCAATGATAGGCGAGAACAATTAAAAGCTGGGATTACTGCTTCTACTACAAAGAAGCGGGCAAAGTTGGTACGTAACAATGATACAACAGATGTTATGCGCTCCATGCTATCCTCTCTTAAAGTATTACAAGATGATCAGCTTAAAGAAGCGCAACAAAAACTCTTCCAAGCTGGGATAAGACGCAAAGAATTAGCGGTTATCGTCATCTTTAGTCGCCTGGTATTACCTTTAGTTATTGGTGGCGGTGCTGCTATTGCGATATATTTACTGGGGGTAATGGATCCTTCTACACCTCTAAAGAAACTAGCTGTATTCGCAATCATTGGTTTTTTAAGCTATAAAGGGGCTGATCTTTATCTCGACAATCTCATCAATAAAAGAACTGATCTCATCCGCAAAGGCTTGCCTGACGCACTCGACCTATTGGTTATTTGTGCAGAAGCGGGTTTAACAGTTGACACCGCATTTAATCGTGTAGCCAAAGAATTAGGACGTGGTTATCCAGAGTTGGGCGATGAATTTGCGCTTACAGCTATTGAACTTGGCTTCTTAACAGAGCGCAGAATTGCATTTGAAAATTTAGCGTATAGAGTTAATCTAGATTCTATCAAAGGCGTCGTAACGACTATGATTCAGACTGAAAAATATGGTACGCCACTTGCCTCTTCACTTCGCGTATTATCAAATGAATTTAGAAATGAAAGAATGATGAAGGCTGAAGAAAAAGCAGCAAGATTGCCTGCTATTATGACGGTTCCGCTCATCTTATTCATTCTGCCTGTCTTATTTATCGTAATCTTAGGACCTGCGGCATGTTCTATTTCAGACACTATAATTTAAAAATGTTTCGGCAAAAAAGCGGTTCAACATTGGGCCGCTTTTTATTGTCAAAGTTTAAAATTATACTGGCGGTACGGCTTTTTTAAGCTTCGCCAATATTGCCATCAAGAGCTCTTGTTCTCCATCATCCAAATGGTTTATAATTTTTTGCTCTATGCGTAATGCCATTGGAACAATTTTAAGATATAATATCTTTCCTGTTTCAGACAAAGCCAATAGATGGGATCTACCATCGGAATGATTGGGTGAACGTACAATCAACTCACGGTCTGAAAGAGATTTGGTAGCTCTATTTATAGTGACTTTATCCATCTGAGTTAACTCAACCAATATGCTCTGTGTTGCATGTTCGACCTCACCTAATATGGCCATCAACCGCCATTCAGGAATTTTTAAACCAAATTCACTATTATATTGGCTTTCTATCAATGCGCTAATTGCATTAGATGTTACTGAAAGCTGATAAGGCACAAAAGTCTCAAGTTTTAGCTCTTGTGAAGAATATGACGACATAATGAAATTACCTTTTTATTTCATAATAGCTTATACAATTACAAGCTAAGCTGCAATCCTACTACTATAGTTCTTGCGCGTGTGCGTTCAATTATACCCGTCGATGAAATAGCAGCCTGTATTTGCGTATCAAAAATATTCTCAATACGCGCATTTATGGATATATTTTTTGTTATTTTATATGCAGCTGAGGCATCTATACTTAGCGAATCTGTCAGAGACAAACTATTGCTATCATCTTCAAATCGAGACCCCAAATAGGTTGCGTCAAAAGATACTGCATTGCCCGAACTATCCTCATAACGAACAAAACCGCTCGCATGATGATCAGCTACTTGTTCGGGCCGCAATCCATTAATCGCCAACGCATTCCCGCTTGATTCAATATTTGCATCTATATAGCTGTAAGATGCACCAATAGATAGTTGCTGATTAAGGTTAAGTTTTGCATCAAATTCTAACCCTTGCGCTTCTACCGCATCAATATTCTGCCGTTGGGCAAATAATCCTGCACCCGATACAAATCCCACTCCAGGAAAAAGACCTGGACCACTATCTAAGGTAACATTAGCAATCGCATCTTCTAATCGATTATAAAACAATGTAACGCCTAACTGATAATTACCATCATCATAATCAAGCCCTAAATCAATACCTTCGGATTGTTCGGGTTCTAAAAATTCATTAGCCGCCGTTGCATCTGGGCCAACACGAAAAGGTCTGAATAATTCATTCAAAGTGGGCAATCGCCAGCCAAGATAGGCCGCTCCCCTCAGGCTAATATCTTCATTAATTTCATAGGTAAAACCGCCTCGGCCGGTAAATTCTGTTCCTGAGCGATTATCAAAATCAATATCTACTCTTGGCGAGCCTGGGAAAGGGTTTATCAATTCAAATTCGCGCCGAAATCCGTCGCTTATATTCCAAAAATCTACACGCACGCCGCCCGTTAGAATAAGCTTGTCGCTAGGCTGTACAGATATTTCCGAGAATAAACCATAAGTATCGCTCTCCCCTCCTGCATTACGCCCTCTTAAAGGTACGCCTCCTTGAAAAAAGAAACGTTCATTTGTCTCACCAACAGTCCGGCGCCAATCTCCACCTATACGCAGCTGGGCTATATCACCAATATTAGGGCGCAATTCTAAGCGTGCTCCCAATCCAGTGGAAGGCACATTAAATTGCTCAAACACTTGATTAACGCTACTACGGTCAGCTGGAATACCACCACCAAAACTCGCATCAAAGTTACGGATTTGTATATAGGCTAGAGCTGAATATTTTAGATTATCACTATTTCGATTAACAATTCTTATGCTAGCATCAACACCATCATTATGGTTTTCACTAAAAGCAAATCCGCGTTCACGATCATCGGTAAATGCTCTGATATTAGCTTGTAATTCCGTTAATTCTGTTAATGGTGCAACAAAACGCAATGCCGCCCCTATTTGCTCATAGGCAGCCTGACGATCAATTGAACCACGCTGTTCCTCTATAATAGGAATAAATCCATCACCGCGTGCATAACTGGCTGAAAACGTCAATTGCCCTTGCCCAAGCTTGCGGCCTGCTGATAATTTGCTCTCAAATATGTCGCGGCTGCCATAAGCTGCGCTAACATCAAAAGCATTGCCGATGTCACTGCTAAAAAGCTCTATTGTGCCAGCAAGAGCCCCTTGTCCATCAGCACCGCTGCCCCCGCCTCGTTTAATTCGCGCTTGGGTTATTGGTAGTGCATCATAGCCAGGCCAAGCGATCCAACCGCCAAAAGGGTCTGATTGCGGAACACCATCCAATAATAATAAAGCCCTAGATGCTGCATTCGCACTCAATCCCCGCAGCGTAATGCCTTGGCTAGTGGGATTAGCAGTGCGTGCATCACTAGCACGAAATTGCTGTAATCCAGGTGTTTTTCGTAATTCATTTTCAAGACGGAATTGCGGATTGGGTCTAATAGTTGTAACATTATAGGCGAGATCACCAATTGGATCTTCAAGAGCAGTGCCAATAACGACAATCTCTTTTATTCTCTCAGGCAATATACAATCTTCACCCTCATCGCATGGAGGGTTAATCGCCACATTCTTTGCGACTGTCTGTGCATAGACGGTATTATTTTGGGATAATATAACCAAGGAAGCCGATAATAATAAGGTTTTACGTATCATAATAGTCTCAAATTCTTGCCAAAATTGATATGAAATAAATTCGTGAATTAGGGCTTAACATTTTCTGGAATAGCTTTTTCAAAAGCATCAAGCCTATTACAACGTGCATCAATAGCTAATAATTTTGGAAATTCGTTCAATGGCGTATCAAATCTCCGCGCATTATATATCTGTGGGACTAGACAAATATCCACTATATTAGGCTTATCTCCGCCAAAATAACCATCACTAGGTGCAAATGACTCTAATGCTTTGAAGCCATCTAATATCCAGCGGTGATACCAAGCCGATATGCCCGTATCGTCTTGGTATAGTTCATTGCGTAAATATTTTAATATGCGCAAATTATTGAGTGGATGTATATCAGCAGCAATTATCATCGCATGAGCAAATATCTTGGCACGCTCCGCTGGCTCATTGGAATAAAAATCATTATCATTCCTGTCCAAATAATCAATAATTGCCATTGATTGAGTAAGGTCATGTCCATCAATGGATAGCATTGGCACTAAGCCTTGCGGATTCTTTGCCAAATAATTTGCTTCTTTTTGATCACCAGCAGATAAATCAATAGAAATTGAGTTATAATCAATCTTTTTCAAATTCAGAGCAATTCTTACGCGATACGCTGCGGAACTGCGCCAATAGTCGTATAATATAGTATCATTCATACCTCTTAATAGCAGGGCGCATTGGCTTTACAAACTCATAAATTTAGTATCATGGTTTTTGATATCATTGTTACATTTGAACAATACAACTGGTGATAGCATATTCTGCTTAGGTTCATGCTCAAACATTTAGAGCTGTAACCGAATAGAGATGTTAAACGAACATTACATCAAAATATGGAGTATTTATGCGCAAAAATTTATTGATATTATCGGCTTTAGCGACAATTGTCTCAATCTCTAGCCCAGCATATGCAGCCCCAGCATCAGTCAATGGTATATGGAAAACTGCTGACAAAGATGCTCTTATTACCATTAGAAAATGTGGAAATAGCCTATGTGGACGCATTACTAAATTTTTGGTACCTCCCCCAGATGGTGTTGGCCAAAAAGATGTCAATAACCCTGATAAAAGCCTGCGTAATAGAACTCTTTTAGGCCTTGATTTTTTAACAAATTTCAAAGCTAATGGTGATAAGTGGAAAGGCCGTATCTATGACCCCAAGAGCGGTAAAACATATAAGTCTGTTCTATACAAAGCCAAGGACGGTCGTTTAGTTGTAAAGGGTTGCGTACTGTTCATCTGTCAAACACAACGTTGGACGGCTCAGTAAAATCATTAAGCACTCAAAGACAATGTCGGTGCTATACCCGTAATGTTCGCACCATAAATCCGCATTTTTGTCTCGCAACTGTGTAGTAGATTCATATATTTACGCAATTCTTCAGGATGTTTTTTCCAATAATTGTGATTTCCTACTTCCACTATAGTATCTCTAAAACGACAATATGCGATATAAATTGTCTCAATATCATCACGGCGCAAACAATATTCCAAATGTCCACAGCGCACCAATAATTTTCCATGTAATTTTGATGAAATTGCCATTTTAATCTCCAATAATAATATAAAGAACGGCAAGATTTTAATAATTTTAAGTTGGTTTACAACTAATCGGATGAAGAATTCTTAATATCCATTTGATCTATCCAATTGCTAATAAGAGCAACGCCCTCGTGGTGCACAATAGAACGCCCTAATTGCGGCATTGCAACGCCTGCATCATTGCTCTTCATACGATGAATTATGATAGATTCATTAGCATGACCTGGTTTTATCGCATATTCTAAGCCCCCGCTGCCGCGTCCAGCTGCCACGGGGCGTTTATATATGCCATATGAAACGGGGCTACTCTGTTCATAATCCAAAAATAATCCTGAATTACTGGCCGAACCCCTAGGATTATGGCAATGCGCACAATTAATATCAAGATAATTTCGTGCGTTCTTCTCCAATAAATTATCACCTTTATCCCAAGGTGCAAACTTAGCCTGACCATTGATATCCAAAGCATTGGCATTAAGTAGAGCATCAATAGTAGATTGTTTCAAAGTACGGATTTTGGGACCAATAGGCATTACTTTATTGCTAATCCCATCATCCACGCCATGACATTCTTTGCATTGATTTTTATTAGGTACTGCATAATCAATGGTACGCTGCATAGCATTAGGGTCCGTAAAACTAATGGATAACCTAGCCCCTGCCAGTTTCAATACAGCATCATCTTGCGTTTCATTCCACATATAAGGCAGAGCAAGCCATTCAGCTTCTCGCCGAAGCAACAAACGCGTTTCGATAAAGCGCATTTCTCCGTCTTGCATATATCCAAAATTTTTAATGATAGCACTGCCCACGGGAAAATCGATGAGACCATTACCTTTTGCTTGAGCAGATTTCCCCTCAGGTATATAAATATAACGCGATTTTTCTATATAATCGGAAAATAATGGAACATCTAAATCATATTCTATCAATGTCTTGTGCGGCGTAAAACCTATTTTACTATCATCATGAAAGCCATATTCAGACAAAGCCTTTGGATATTTTACAGATAAAACTGCTTCATCCGATGGCTTAGCTAGGCCTGTTAATCCAATCAGTAAAGACGAAATAGTTGCTATATGGGCCCAGAGATATGCTGGCTTTCCTATCATTGGGCGGGCAATTCATCTTTCGATAGAATAGAAAATATCTTATCTTCCATAACCGCAGGCATAATTATCGGTTTCAATTTTAGTCCTTCAAATTCGCTATCACTGGGATAAGCAGATGGCCGTGCTTCGGTTAAGGGACGTCCCGCTTTTGATATGTTAAGTGATATCGCTGGTACTTTATCGGATATTTGGATGTTTTCACCCGTACCATCATATATGATAGGGGGCAGCGAACCACCTAAGGCTTGCGCTAACATATCACCACCAGGAAAACCAGGTTTATACCCTGCTTTACCGTGTCGATTGGCAAAAACTCTAATGTCAATCGCTCTAGGATTATATTTTTCATCCTGCGTTTGATTGGGATATCCCACGATCAATATATTACCCGTAGCATTATCATCTATAATATTTTCAAATACTTCCACATTACGGCTGGACATTACCATTATACCCGTGCCCGCTGGTACTGTACCCACTATATTGCCTTCGGGTGCAAAATTTGCTGTATTATTATTATGCACAAAATTGTGGTAAACACGAACATCTTTGCCGCCTTGCTGCGGAATATCTGGTAAATCAAAAACCAAAATACCGCCTGTATTTTCGGTCGCTAAATTTTGATAAACATCCGCACCATAGCTATTTTCAATCTCAATGCCTGCTACATTTTCTTTTACAATCGAATAACGGACAATAATATTTTGCGATTGCCCCACATATATGCCAGCATCGGATGCACCATAAACCTGCACGCCATCAACCAAAACATTTTTGCTCTCTACGGGATAAATACCATAAGCACCATTTTCAGGATCAGGGCCGCCTGTCCATTCCACACGCACTTTTGAAATTACTATTTGATCGGCACCTTTAGATTTGATACCGTCACCTTTGCTATTTTCAATAGCAAAACCCGTTAAAAAAACATCATGTGATGTGACCAATAATCCCTCACCTGATCCTTTTTGATCCGTGAAATCTAATATGGTCTTATCTTCGCCTTGCCCCTTTATCGTTACACCATTTACATCAAGCGATAGACCATCGGTTAAAATATATTTGCCTACTAATAAATTTATAACATCGCCCTCTTCGGCTAATATCAGGGCTTCTTGCAATTCTTCTTGCGCATTTGGTCCCGGCGCTACATTAATGGTTTTTGCATAAGCAGTTGATACGCTTAAGATTAAACCGCTGATAATAGCGGCACTGACAATATATTTCATAAAGGTCTCACTCCTTAACCGATAGAATGTAAGGAGTCATTTCAATTTGCAACCATTATTTCAACAATATTATCAATGCTTTTGTCTTTATTATTCTTCATCTGACAAAATAAAGTCAACAATCGCATCGCTATGAATTTCCATACTATCATAAATGGGCAAAATATTCGCCTTTGTATCCACCACCATATTCAATTCCGTACAGCCCAAAACAATAGCTTCAACACTCTCCTTATCAATATTAGTGATGAATGTTTTGAGCGTGCGTTCAGAATCACGGCTTGCTCTACCAATCATTAATTCGTCATAGATGATACGATCAATCTCGGTCGCTCGTTTGCTATCTGCTGGTAAGAGAGTCACACCTTTCTTCACCAAACGCTGACGATACCAATTTTCAGTGGTTACATTGCGCGTACCCAGCAAAGCTGCTTTGTTTATGCCATCATCTTTTAACCGATCCCCTATAACATCGGCAATATGGATGAGCGGTATATTAATATTCTCTGCAACACGGTCGGCAACTCGGTGCATACTATTTGCGCATATTGCGATAGCTTTAGCCCCTGCTCGCTCCAAACGTTTGGCCGAAAGAGAGAGCTGTTTATAAATATGCTCCCATTCTACTTCGCTTTGCGCCCGTGATAAATCGCAAAAATTATGGCTTTCAAGCAAGATCGGAGCACTACACATGCCGCCTTGTTCTTGCTGTATTTTTTTATTGATATAGCGATAATATAGCTCGGTCGAAGCCCAGCTCATTCCGCCAATTAAACCGATTTTTTGCATATTTTTCCCAGATGATAGGTAAATTACATTCATCGCATAATCGATAAAGGATGAATTGAATATTTATAAGATGATATGTTTCTTAGAGCGCTTTGGTGATTTCTTCACACATTTTTTTAGCATCTGAGAGTAACATCATGGTTTGATCCATGTAAAAGACTTCATTATCAACGCCAGCGTAGCCAACGCCGCCCATTGAACGTTTGATAAAGAATATCTGTTTGGCCTTGTCAACATCAAAAACGGGCATGCCATAAATTGGTGAACCTTTGTCTGTTTTCGCTGCAGGGTTTACAACATCATTCGCACCAATGATAAAGGCGACATCAGCTTGTGAAAATTCGCTGTTAATATCCTCTAGTTCAAACACTTCATCATAAGGGACATTGGCCTCTGCTAACAAAACATTCATATGCCCCGGCATACGGCCAGCCACAGGGTGAATGGCAAATTTAATGCCTACCCCTTCTTCTTTTAAAGCTTCGCACATTTCGCGCAACACATGCTGCGCTTGCGCAACAGCCATGCCATAGCCTGGTACAATGATGATATTCTCGGCTTGTTTCATCATAAAGGCAGCATCTTCGGCGCTACCGCGTTTCCAAGGGCGATCAATCTTCTCACCTTTTTCGCCGCCGCTATCGTCTGCACCAAAACCGCCAGCAATCACGCTGATGAAGCTTCGGTTCATAGCCTTGCACATGATATAGGATAAAATTGCACCCGAAGATCCAACCAAAGCGCCTGTGATAATCATAGCCGTATTACCAAGCGTAAAGCCCATGGCAGCCGCAGCCCAACCCGAATAGCTGTTGAGCATCGATACTACGACGGGCATATCCGCCCCGCCAATCGGTATGATGAGCAAGAAACCGATTATGAATGACAAAGCCAATATGGTCCAAAACACCGTCATGGAATCAGCCGTTGGCATGATTGAGAAATAAGCCGTCAGACCAATGATTGCGACCAAAGTGCCTAAGTTCAAAACATGGCGCATCGGCAGCATAATCGGGCTGCCCGACATATTGCCATTGAGTTTCAAAAACGCGATGACGCTTCCCGAAAATGTTATCGCACCAATGGCAACGCCAAGACCCAATTCGATACGGCTAACGGTGAAAATCTCATTTTGCGCATCCAAAATATCAAAAGCACCTGGGTTCATATAAGCGGCTACACCTACCAGAACAGCGGCCATACCAACAAGGCTGTGGAATCCAGCCACCAGCTGCGGCATATCTGTCATGGCAATTTTGCGCGCGGTTACGAAACCAATGATACCGCCGATAGCTATAGCAACACCTATTTCTGGTAAGCTGGCTACATCATGGGTGATTAATGTTGTCACCACCGCGATCAGCATACCGATCATACCATAGCGGTTACCAGAACGGCTTGTTTCTGGGGATGATAATCCGCGTAAAGCCAATATGAACAATACACCCGCTATCAAATAGGCAAGTGCCACATAGGGATTTACGGACGCTCCATCGTCTGCGGCATAAGCAGGTGCCAATGTAGTACCCATCAAAACAACAGCAGACATTGCTATTTTTGTGATTGTGCTGGACAGTTTTGTTTTTTCAATCATCGAAGAAATGCGCATCATTTCTTCTCCTTTTTCTTATACATGGCCAGCATGCGTTCCGTGACAGCAAAACCGCCGAAAATATTTACGCTCGCAAGCACCACACCAATTAATCCTAGCCATTTGGCAACTGGACTACCCGATGCAGCGGCCGCGATTAATGCACCTACAATGATAACCGAGCTAATCGCATTGGTAACCGCCATGAGCGGTGTATGCAGCGCGGGCGTTACCGACCAAACCACATAATAGCCAACAAAACAGGCCATCACAAAAATTGATAATATTGATATAAAGTCCATTATTTTTCCTTAACTATCTTATCTTTGGCATAGTCTATAATCGATTGGCCGATACTGATGGAATCTCTCAAAATATCTAATGCTTTCACTCTTATGACTTCTATATTGCGCTCTGCAAACCATGCATCTCGCTTTGCATCTCTTGCTGGATTATCGCCCATGTCATGCACTATTCCATCAACTTCAATAATCAATCTGGCTTGGTGACAGTAAAAATCTGCAACATAAGG
>CALDZL010000043.1 GCA_937944295.1 uncultured Sphingorhabdus sp. | reverse complement strand
CAGATTAAGCAGCGTGTTGCCGATCTTCGCGAAAGCTCTCCATTATTGTTGCTGCGCGGTTATCAGGCGGAACTCTCTGGTGGGCTTTTGATCGAAAGCGAGCCTGAAGGAACGGCGAAGGTCAACAGCATCTTAAAACGTCATGCGGAGACACTTCGTACTGCGCTCGATGATATTGAACTTGATAAATCGGTTGCACCAAGTTTTCCGAATAAAGCGGGTGTCAGTGAAGCTTTTTCTTACTTCCCTCATTTCTGGCCTCTTGGAATATTCACGGCTGCAATAGAGCTGATCATACCTTGGACGCTCTGGCTTTTGACCTACACGGCAATCGTTTTGAACTTGTTCCGTATGGAACATAGCCATTCCCAAAACGCTAACAAGGAGGGCTAATCATGGAGCCATATAATTCAAACCTGCTTGGCAGTAGTGCGGTTTTAACCGTTCTCGGTGTTGCGGCGTTTTCAGCTTATGTTTCTGGTCCGCTGATAGTAGATCGCATGTCTCAAAAAATGAACTGGGTCAGTGATTGCATCAAAATTATTGAGCGCGAGATCAAGCTTAGCGCTCCACAACAACCCGCCATGCCGCAAATATCTTGTGACAGCATGTTAAACATGGCTGGCAGGGATTGGGGCAATCTTGCCAGAACATTCGGGCTTGATCAGGCATGCAAGGCAGTTGAGTTTCAAGCTGATCTTGAAAAGCAAATTACGCAAGAAAAACTATCAGCAAAAATCAGCGCTGCCCCATCGGCTTGCGAATGCGCCGTATCTCATACAATTGATGAAAAACGTGGTTCGATTGCATTGCATGCTGCTTCTGCGCGACTTGTAACGCCGCTTGCAATTCAGAATCTAAAAACTGAATTCATGATATCGCTTAATTCTCCGACATGCGCCTCAATTTCAAATCTTGGCGCAAAGATTGGAGGTTGAGATGATCATCGGAACTATAAATGTAACTGATGATGCGGTGATTACGCATCGCGATAGTTACCTGCTCAACTCTTTGACGGTCATATCGGTCAGGCGTCCAGTTCTCGTGCCATCGGCTATGGTGGCTTTATCAGGTGCTGCGTTCGGTTTAGCTTTTTCTGATCTTCTATTCCCGATGGAAATTATCGGGATTGGAATTTTTGTATTTGCTACCAGTCTTATTGGGCTTCAAGTCGGGCAGCTAAAACTGGTAAGCCGCGATCTTAAAAATACCGAGTTATCTTCGGCAATTTGGGGGCAATATCATGCGCTGCAAAACCATCGACATGAAATTGTCGATGGGGTGCGCCGTTTCAAAAATGAGGAGGTTCAATCATGAATATCCTCAAAAATCGTACCAGTCAGATTATGGCGGTGAATGGTAATTTTCTGGGCGCGGTTATTATTTTTGCTTATGGGTGGCTTTTGTGGCCGGACGATCCGCGCTGGTATGGCTTATATATCATTGGCGTTATTTGTTTCATGGCAAGCATTGCCTTTGTCATACGTGCCTTGCGTTTGATGAAAGAAATGTACCTGCAAGAAAAACTCGTTGCAGAATACCAATCAAAGGTAAAGCCGCAAAAAGATGCTGAGATGGCATCCGATCAAACTCTTGAAAAAGCGAGAATGATCGATGGCTAATTTTGTCAAAAAACTGTTTTCAAGAAACCGCCAAATCCGAAAAGATGGCAAGCAGCCTGTTCAAGTGACTGGTAAAGCGGGCCGGCGTTTGTTGGGGCTAACCTTGGATGGAAGGCCGATCTTTGAGCCCAAGCCAACGCATTCGATTTTGATGAGCGTGGCTGGCGGCGGCAAAACCACGTCTGGTGCTGTTGTTTGGCTTCAATCCATGCTTGCCGATAAAAATCGAACGATTGTTGTTGCAGATTTCAAGCAAGGTGAAATTTTCGCACAAACCGTCGAAATGTGCCTCAAGGCTGGGCGCAAGGTCGCTCTGCTTGATGATACATTTATGTTTGGCGTTGATCATCCGCTACGCATCGATCTCAATGCTTTTGGTGGGATTATAAAGTCGCATGAAGAGCAGGATAAAAAAGGTGAACTGATCTTTTCAACGGACACTGCCAATCATGCTTTGATTGAAGAACCTGCCAATGATGAGCGCAATGCGTTTTGGCGTTATGAGCCGCGCGCGATGATTGAATATGCGCAAATGTCATTGCTTGCCAATACGCGTGGCGGGTGTTATCCGGGCGCGGTTTGGAAATTGCTTTCCAGTCCTGATGATTTGGAACGTGCGCTCAAGATTGATCTGGAAGAAGGCGATGAGGTTTTAAAATCGCTTGCATTGCATATGCAGGCAATCAAATCCCATCCTGAACATTATGGTCAGCATTTGGGCGCAGTCAAAAAAGCCTTGCGGATTTTTTCAAGCGGGACTCCTTTACATTATGCAGGCTCGGATACTGATCTCACCCATAAAAAATTGCTGGAAGATGGTTACGTTGTTTTCTTGACAGGACCGCAACAGCATGTGGAGCGATTGGGGCCGTATTTTGCGCTTCATCTGCAAAGCTTCATGCAGGCTTTATTGTCCAGCAAAGGGCTAACAGTTGATTTTTTACTTGATGAATTCACCAATACGCCCGTTAAGGAGCTTGTTTCTCGGCTCACTACGATCCGCGCCTATGGGGGCAATGTTCACATGATTGCGCAATCGCGTTCAGAGATTGAACGT
>CALDZL010000042.1 GCA_937944295.1 uncultured Sphingorhabdus sp. | reverse complement strand
TCGCCCAAGGGAACTTCTTCGGGCATCCAATGGATTTGCTGTTGGCGTTTCCAAAAGTCATAGGCCCATGGATATTCAAATGGTTTATAGGTTTTACGGGCTTCTAATAATGACATTTTTCTTCTTCCTTGCTTCTTACTGTGCGCCATTGGGGCGGCTTATTTTCGTTTCGTCTTGCTCTCGTCATGCTGAACTTGGTTCAGTATGATATATATCCTTCATTCTTTTCACTTTCGTCATGCTGAATTTATTTCAGCATCTTAGGCCTTTAGTACTGCCATTCATTAAGATCCTGAACCAAGTTCAGGATGACGATGTTTTATTATTTTAGTGTTCCATTCTGAATTGCTTCTTGCATAGGTTTAAAAAAATATTTTTGTATTTCTTCTTGGGTGCGGTCATTCCAATTATATAAGAGTTCACAGTGGTCTGCAGCCTTGCTGTCACTAGTATTAACTGCAGCATCCCAAAAAACCTCAAAAATGGCTACCAACCTCTCATCCATCACTGACACGACAAACATTCATCATAGTCGGTGGTTTCGGCGGTCATTAGCTCAACCTTTTTCGGGTCGAGCGTATTGTCCGCTTCCACGCCGCCGCTGATGCTGCCATCGCCCATTTCATCGCTGCCCGCAAATCCAGCGCGCTGGATGGATTTAGAACGCAGATAATAGAGCGATTTCACACCAAGCTCCCATGCGCGGAAATGCAGCATGAGCAGATCCCATTTTTCCACATCGGCTGGGATGAAGAGGTTGAGGCTCTGCGCTTGGTCAATATAGGGCGCGCGGTCGGCCGCCAATTCAATCAACCAACGTTGATCGATTTCAAAGCTGGTTTTGAAACTGTCCTTTTCCTCAGGCGTAAGGAAATCAAGATGCTGTACGCTGCCGCCTTTCTCTAAGATGCTGTTCCATACATTATTGCTGTCTTTTGATTTCTCGCGCAGCAATTTTTCCAGATGCGGGTTTTTAACGATAAAGCTGCCCGATAGGGTTTTGTGTGTGTAGATGTTTGCAGGCACAGGTTCGATACAGGCCGACGTACCGCCGCAAATGATAGATATGGATGCGGTTGGCGCAATCGCCATTTTACAGCTGAAACGCTCCATCGCGCCTTGGTCCGCAGCATCGGGGCAGGGACCGCGCTCTTTGGCCAGCATCATCGATGCTTCATCGGCTTGGGCGCGGATATGTTTGAATATTTTCATATTCCATGATTTTGCCATAGCAGATTCAAAGCCGAGGCCGCGCGCTTGGAGGAAGCTGTGATAACCCATCACGCCAAGGCCAACGCTGCGCTCGCGCATCGCGCTGTAACGGGCGCGTTTCATTTCGTCGGGTGCGCGGTCGATAAAGTCTTGCAGAACATTATCGAGCATCCGCATCACATCTTCGATAAATTGTTTCTCGCCATTCCATTCGTCCCACTTTTCAATGTTGAGCGAGGATAGACAGCATACAGCAGTACGATCTTCGCCCAAATGGTCGAAGCCAGTGGGAAGCGTAATCTCGCTGCATAGATTCGATGTGGAAACTTTCAAGCCAACATCGCGGTGATGTTTGGGCATGTTGCGGTTCACAGTGTCAGAGAATATTATGTAAGGCTCGCCGGTGGCAAGGCGGGTTTCTACCAATTTCTGGAACAGGCTGCGGGCATCAACCTGGCCGCGTACTTCGCCGGTTTTGGGCGATTTGAGATCAAATTCAGCGCCTTCGCGTACCGCTTCCATAAATTCATCGGATAGCAATACGCCATGATGCAGGTTCAATGCTTTGCGGTTAAAGTCGCCCGATGGCTTGCGAATTTCAAGAAACTCTTCAATTTCGGGGTGGTTAATGTCGAGATAGCAAGCGGCGCTACCACGGCGCAATGAGCCTTGTGAAATAGCAAGGGTGAGCGAATCCATCACGCGCACAAAGGGAATGATGCCTGATGTTTTGCCGTTGAGGCCAACAGGCTCGCCAATGCCGCGCACGCTGCCCCAATAGGTGCCAATGCCGCCGCCGCGCGATGCGAGCCAGACATTTTCATTCCATGTATTGACGATACCGCCAAGGCTGTCATCGACGCTGTTCAAATAGCATGAGATGGGTAATCCGCGCCCTGTGCCGCCGTTGGACAGAACAGGCGTTGCCGGCATGAACCATAATTTCGAAATATAATCATAGAGGCGCTGGGCGTGGTCGGCATCATCGGCATAGGCATCGGCCACGCGGGCGAATAAATCTTGATAGCTTTCACCGGGCAATAAATAACGATCAGTCAATGTTTCTTTGCCAAATTCCGTCAGCAGCGCATCGCGGCTATCATCTTTTTGGACATTGAAGCGCTGCGGGTTCACAGTCTTGCTATCGTTATTAGGCGAATCAAGTTTTGGAGATATAGTGTCTTGAGCTGTTTTGGTATCGTCAATAGCGTCTTTCACATTTGCTTTTTCCATAATATCATTATCCAGCATTTCGATTGTACCTTGGTCTGTATCTCTAAAATCCATAATATTCTCGGCCCCAATTTGTTTTTCATATGCCAGTCAAACTGGCCTTATACACTATGTGCCGATTTAATATTGCTTACTGGCAGCTTTTTGTAGAGCTGATATGCAAATATTGTTTATTCGACTCAGGGCTTATGTTCCCCTCATAGCATTTTAATCGACCGTAAGAGGACTAAAATAGCCTTTGTTCTGCTAAATTTAGAGCAAAAAAATTGTGTCCGCAAAATAGCGTTCACAATCCATCATACTATCTATAGTGTTTCCCCACCAGGCAACCGCTATCTATAGTGGCTTATTCTCAAATTTTCGCAAGAGGGTAAATGCAATATTTACGTTAA
>CALDZL010000041.1 GCA_937944295.1 uncultured Sphingorhabdus sp. | reverse complement strand
GCGCGCCAAATTATCGCGCAAAGGGTGCGATTGGATTATCGCCAATGATGTGTCCACCACTAATGGCCAAGGCGTGATGGGCGGCGATCATAATGACATTCATATCATTACGGCCGATGGCGAAGAAAATATTGACCATGCGACCAAAGAAAGCGTCGCCCAGACTATTATGGAGAAAATAGCCAATGTCCTTTGACCCAATTAATATTGCCGTAAAACGGCTTCCTAATGGCGCAGGCCTATCAATCCCGAGTTATGAAAGCGCTGGCGCTGCGGGCATGGATATTTGCGCCGCAGAGAGCATAGTGGTGCGCACAGGCCGCCGCGCCGCTATTGCCACGGGTTTTGCTTTTGCTATTCCCGAAGGATATGAAATCCAAGTACGCCCCCGTTCGGGTTTGGCTTATAAAAATGGTATGACAGTGCTGAATACACCCGGCACAATCGACAGCGATTATCGCGGCGAAATTAAGGTGATTTTGATCAATCTGGGTGAGGATGATTTCCAAATCAACAAAGGCGATAGGATTGCGCAAATTATTGCGGCCCCCGTGCAACGCGCCAATCTGAATGAAGTAGATAGCCTTGATGATACCGAACGCGGCAGCGGCGGTTTCGGGTCCACGGGAGTATAATGGCCTTAACTGACGAACAATTAGACCGCTATGCGCGCCATTTGGTGCTGCATGAAATTGGCGGTGCAGGGCAAAATAAAATATGCGCCAGCCACATTGCGATCATCGGCATGGGCGGCATTGGCTGTCCAGCCTTGCAATATTGTGCAGCAGCAGGCATTGGAACTATTACCATCATTGACGATGATATAGTGTCCTTATCCAACCTTCAGCGGCAGATATTATATAGCGATGATGATATTAATAAGCCCAAAGTAGAAGCCGCCCAAATTGCGGCGCACAAAATTAATTCTGATGTCAAAATCAATGCTCTGCAAATGCGCATAAGCGAAGAACATCGGAAAAGCACACCTTTCTTAGAAGGGGTAGATGCTATTATTGATGGCAGCGACAATTTCCATACACGCTTAATCGTCAATGATATATGCCATAATATGCATATCCCACTCGTCAGCGCAGCCATTGGCCAATTTCACGGTCAGATTGGAACATTTTATGGCTGGCAAAACAATGCACCTTGTTATCGTTGTTTTGTTGGCGATGCGCATGATCCTGATGATTGCGATAATTGTGCAGAGCAAGGCGTGTTGGGAGCAATGGTTGGATTAATGGGCAGCTTTGCTGCGATGGAGGCCATTCGCGTGCTTACGGGTTTTGGTCAGGACCAAATCGGTAAATTACATATATTTGATGGCCTTAAGCCCGCGATGCGCACGATTAACCTGCCTAAGGATAAAGCTTGCACAACATGCGCTTAACGCCTAGATTCCAAATTTCGAGGGGAAAGAATTTATGACAATACCAGTAACTGCCTTAACTGCTGCTATCTGCGCATTATTACTATTATTAACCGCCATTATGACAGTTAAGCAACGTTTTAGAACGGGCGATGCTTTTGGTAATGCTGCAGATGATGGTGCGTTAACCGCTGCCATGCGCAGCCATGGTAATTTGGCTGAACATGCGCCAATGTTTCTGATTATGGTCGCATTATTAGAACTTTCCAATGCAAGCCATCTGATGCTCATGATCTTATGTTCCTTATTCATGGCTGCGCGTATCGGACATATTATTGGTCTAAACATGAAACATGCTGAGCGCAAACCTCCACTGCCGCGTTCTCTTGGTGTCATAGGTACATGGATCAGCTATGCTTGGGCGATTGGTTGGATCGGTTATATGATTGTCATTGGTAATCTATAGGCTGGTCTTAGCTAATATATGAGTACTTCTTATATTGCGATTAAACCTAATGAACTTTTGCAATTTGAAGCACCCGCACCCATTTTCAAGTGCGGAATAATTTCTGATTTTGATACAGACAATGCCTTCAAAAATGCCATAACCAAAAGGCTTTATGATCTAGGTTGCCTTTATTTCTGTGCTTGGGGCCATGAATGTGAAGATTGGCATGATACGATAGATTGGAATATATTAGAAAAACATGATTATAATGATATTCCAGACGATCAATTTTGTTTGACTACATGGCATGACAATCAACCTTTAACCGATATGTTATTTTGTCTAAAAATATTGTCTCATACATATCTTGAAGGTGATATAATCGAAGATGCTTTATTAATCCATATTACCAACACCCCCGATGAAGAGAATATTGTAGAGCAATATAAAATCTGTGATGATGATGAATATTTGGATTAATTTCCCAAAATCTCATCAACCCAAGTAGGGACAATTTCGCTGGCCTTGCCATAGCGGGCTTCATCAAAAAAATGACTGCCTTGCGATGGTTCCAGATTAAGCTCCATCGTTTTAATGCCTTGACCGTGCGCTTCACGCACGAAGCCAGCCGCAGGATAGACCGCGCCAGACGTTCCAATGCTCACAAATAAATCGGCAATAGATAGGGCAGCATATATCCGCTCCATTTGATAAGGCATTTCCCCAAACCAGACGACATCGGGCCGCAAATGCCCAGCCTCTCCGCATAATGGGCAAGCGGGCCGATCGATCAACGTACCGCGCCATTCGGGTCGTCCATCACAGGCGGTGCACCATGCCGTTAAATGCTGTCCATGCATATGCAGCACATTATTTGCGCCGCCGCGCTCATGCAGATCATCAACATTTTGCGTCACGATAAGCAAGCTTTTATCCTGCGCCTTCAAACCCTCTTCCAAA
>CALDZL010000040.1 GCA_937944295.1 uncultured Sphingorhabdus sp. | reverse complement strand
CACTCAAAGCTTGCACAAAAAAGAATCACGCGCTAGAGATCTGTTTCTTCCCAGAAAGCTCCCTATATTGTTATCGACTGCATAGACGGGACAATGAGCATATTTGGGAAGATATGAGATATTGTGGCTTAATATTACAGTCTTTATATCTTGAAAATATAATAAAGGTAATAATGATGGCGAAAACGACACCTGGCGAATTTATGAAGCAAGTGAGGACAGAAGTGTCCAAAGTTGTCTGGCCGACGCGCGCAGAAACAATTCAAACCGCAATCATGGTATTAATCATGACCATCATTTTGGCCTTTTTCTTTTTGGGCGTTGATGCTGTTTTTGGTTCTATCGTTCAATGGCTATTATCACTCGCAAGCGCCTAAGCATTTGCGACCATAGGGTTTAAATTTATGAAATCACGTTGGTATATTATTCACGCCTATTCGGGGTTTGAGCATAAAGTGCGCGATCAAATCATTTCCGAGGGCGAACGTATGGGCTTAACACCCCTTGTCGAAGCTATTGAAGTACCAACCGAAGAAGTAACCGAAGTACGGCGCGGTAAAAAAGTAAAAGCCGAGCGTAAATTTTTCCCAGGCTATGTCTTGGCCAAATTGGTGATGACCGATGATGTTTATCACTTGGTAAAAAATACGCCAAAAGTAACAGGCTTTTTGGGCAATAATAATAAACCGCAAGCCATTAGCGCAGCCGAAGCATCACGTATCTTGAATACCAAAGAAGATATTGCTAACGCGCCCAAGCGCCGTGTTACTGTAGACTATGAAATTGGGGACCAAATCAAGGTTTTGGATGGCCCATTTGCAAGCTTTAGTGGCGTTGTAGAAGAATTAGATTTTGACAAAAACCGCGTAAAAGTTAGCGTTTCTATCTTTGGCCGCGCGACACCGGTTGAACTTGATTTTGAACAAGTGGAATTGTTGAAATAAAGAATCGCTCTGTAACAAGAGTGTTTGTTTCATGAGTTTTCATGAAATACCGTGCGGGAGGTGGATTAAGGCATAACGCCCAAAACCATTGTTTGACCGCTTAATTTGAAGATGCGCAATGGATGCATCTGATAGAATGAAAGGAAGCCATTATGGCTAAAAAGATCGACGGTTATATTAACCTGCAAGTACCCGCTGGTGCTGCGAACCCATCACCGCCCATCGGCCCTGCTTTGGGTCAACGCGGCGTAAATATCATGGATTTTTGTAAGGCATTTAATGCTCAGACTGGTGATTTTGAGAAAAATACACCTATCCCGACAAAAATCACAGTATATGCGGACCGTAGCTTTACGTTCACCACCAAAACACCACCTGCAAGCTTTTTGATCAAGAAAGCGCTCAACCTAAAATCAGGGTCAAAAGAGCCTGGTAAAATTATTGCTGGGAAAATCACCCGCAAACAGCTTGAGGAAATTGCAACAATCAAAATGGCTGACCTCAACGCCAATGATATGGACGCTGCTGTTCAAATCATTGCTGGGTCCGCGCGGGCCATGGGCCTGGAAGTGGAGGGCTAAGATAATGGCTAAATTAAACAAAAAGCAAAAAACACGCGCCGAGAAACTGGATGCAGACGCAATATATTCATTTGATGAAGCGCTGAAAATATTGCGCGAACATGCAAATAGTAAATTTGACGAGACCGTTGAATTAGCTATGAATTTAGGCGTTGACCCGCGCCATGCTGACCAAATGGTACGCGGTGTTATCACCCTGCCCGCTGGTACAGGCAAAGATGCAAAAGTTGCTGTATTCGCGCGCGATGCAAAAGCCGAAGAAGCTACGGCTGCTGGCGCTGATAAAGTGGGCGCAGAAGATTTGATGGAAGCTATGCAAAATGGTGATTTAGATTATGATCGTGTTATTGCATCACCAGACATGATGGGCATTGTTGGTCGATTGGGTAAAGTGCTTGGCCCTAAAGGCCTTATGCCAAACCCCAAATTGGGCACAGTTACTCCCAATGTTGCGCAAGCGGTTAAAGACGCCAAAGGCGGCCAAGTTGAATATCGCGTTGAGAAGATGGGAATCATCCATAGTGGAATGGGTAAAATGAGCTTTGCTGATAAAGACATTAAAGCCAATTTCGATGCATTAGTTGGTGCTATTATCAAAGCCAAGCCCTCTGGTGCAAAAGGTAAATATGTTAAGAAAATATCTCTAACATCGACCATGGGCCCTGGCCTTAAAATTGATATGAGTGAAATAGAAGGCGCATAAAAAGCTCCTCAATCTCTCAAGGGCTGGCAGAATAATCTGCTGGCCCTTTTATGATCCCATTCATCCTCTGATAGGCAGACCTATTTGGATTTTTTATAAGGTTAAAAATAAAGTGACCAACAATAATCTTGGCCACTTTATACTAAAATCAATGATATTGATTAAAAGCGCGTGCGCAGTCCAATTCCAAGTGAGAATGTATCTACATCACCGCTAACATCCGCGTTAAACCCATTGGCGCCACCAGCCACAAAACGGCGTTCAAAATCACCACTTGATATGCGCGTATAACGCCCTTCTGCAAAAATATCGAAATTATCGCTTAGCTTCGCTTTTAAGCCGATGCGGCTATTGGTGGAAAATTGAGTTGATGAACCGAAAATACCAAATGTTGCTGCGGTAGCAACGCCATTATTAGGAAAATACACGATATTGCTATCTACAACACCAATACCCAAACCTCCTCCAAAATAAGGTGTGATTTTTTGATTATCAGAAAATATAATATCACTATTGTAATTGGCTTGAACCGTAACAACATTTATATCACCGTCAAAAATTTGATTGCCGCCATTAAATACACCGCCACCAACATCTGCTTCGGCATAGCCTAGCTCTAGTTCAATACTAGGTTTTAGAAAGCTTACAAAACCACGTGAAAATTCATAACCGATAGCACCGCGAATATTATATCCTGTATCAAAATCAACATCTGCAACCGCAGGCGCACCCGCCATTCCAGGAACACCCATATCAGGGTTTTGCACACCAACAAATTCGCTATCGGTAAAAAACTCAAAGCCCCCCGCAACCGAAACATAAACACCGCCTTCATCTTCGCTCTGCTGGGCCATGGCTGATGTACTCATCATAATGGCAATAAATGAAGCTGGAATGACAGCAAAGGCGCGTTTTTTAGATAAATATGACATATACTTTCCTTAACTTATTATACTGAAGCATGTTCATGTTTCGCATGAAAGGCTGATAAGTTACATATTTACTAAATGTTCCAATAATCTTGAGAGGCAGGCTATTGTTGACAAATTCCATATCTTGTTTAAACGAAACAGCAATAATTACAGAATCACATATTGATCTTGTAATTACCGTCCGAGACAGTTGGTGAAAGTAATTTGACTTTCTTAATTTCCAGCCTAGGCGGGGTAGAAATTTTGGTGATGCTGTCACCCAATTGGTCTTAGGATCAAGCTTCCCCACGGACAATTCGCCGCAATGGCATTGAAAAGGGCATATGGAAGCAATTTTCAAAACCATTGTATTGTATAAAGCGTTCTGATGCGCATGAAAATGTGTGTCATGACAAGGAGAAAAGCATGAACCGTAGTGAAAAAACGGAAGCTGTATCCTCGCTAAACGCAGTTTTCAACGAATCGGCTGTTGTTGTGGTAACCCGTAATTTGGGTTTAACCGTTACAGAATCAACCGATCTTCGGAACAAAATGCGCGATGCAGATGCAAGCTTTAAAGTTGCCAAAAACCGCCTTGCCAAAATCGCATTAAAAGACACGCAATATGAATCTATCGGAGAACATCTGACAGGTCCTACTGCGCTCGCAACATCAACAGATCCGGTCGCAGCCGCAAAAATTGTGGTCGAATTTGCAAAAACCAACGACAGACTTGAAATTGTCGGCGGAGCGATGGGCGATACAGTCTTAGATTTGGCTGGTGTTAAAGCATTGGCAGCTATGCCTTCGCTTGATGAATTGCGCGGAACCATTGTTGGATTGCTCAACGCACCAGCAACGAAAATCGCTCAACTTGCTACTGCGCCTGCCAATAAATTGGCTCGCGTCGTTGGGGCTTATGCCGCAAGCGAATAAGTATAATTAAAATAATTAGATATATTAACGGGCACTGACCCATATTAAATTTTGGAGACAATTAAAATGGCAGATATTGCAAAAATCGTAGATCAGCTTTCTGAATTAACCGTATTAGAAGCCGCAGAATTGGCAACCGCACTAGAAGAAAAATGGGGCGTTAGCGCTGCAGCAGCCGTAGCCGTTGCTGCACCAGCAGCTGGCGGTGGTGACGATGCAGCGGCAGAAAAAGACGAATTTGACGTAATCTTAACAGGCGATGGTGGCAAGAAAATCCAAGTGATTAAAGAAGTGCGTGCCATCACACAGCTTGGCCTAACCGAAGCAAAAGCTCTTGTTGAAGGCGCACCCAAGGCCATTAAAGAAGGCGTTAGCAAAGCTGAAGCTGAAGAAATCAAAGGTAAAATCGAAGCAGCAGGCGGTACCGTCGAGCTTAAATAAGCTCTTGATCTTATCAAAACGAAAGGGCGGTTCTCTGGGACTGCCCTTTTTTTATGGTTTCATTTACCAAAACGTAGCAAGTAAGAAAACGTCACATCGGCATATAACATGCTGACACAAAATATATCGCAATGGCTTACATCATGTTGATATGATATTGGAAATATATGTCAGACAAGTAATAACGTCCAACGGCAATTATGCCAAGTAAGGCACCGTATAATCATGGCTATCATTTGTTTCATCGCCTTCATCATTCAGTAATGAACAAGCTGATGTCAGTATTAACATTGTTGATAGCAATATATATTTTGAAATATGCTTCATATAATTCCTTATAGATGATATATGTTACACTATTGTGAAAAAGTCAAATGATCTATGATGGGTGTAATAATTAGATCCATATATTAACAGAGATATATCTATGAAATATTATATTCTTTTTTCGGCATGTATACTCTCATTACAGTCCAGTCTTTTAAAAGCGAATACAAAAGAAGATGATACATTAATATTATCGGGTGACTTCACTGTGAATGTAAGACACGCAGAACAAGACCTAATTTTATTTGTCAATCCAATCATAAGTTCTACTAGAATTTTAAATCCACTCATTGCTGAGAAATTAGAACTTAAAGGTGGGTGGATTGGCGGTAAACATTTTATAGGCCCCGTCGAATTAAAGGCATCATCACGGCGTATAAAAATTGATTACGACAATGGTCGTAAAAAAGATCGTTTTTTTTGGTTTGATCGTCCTGCATCCCAAAAGTTTGATGGAATCATCGCACCTTCTTCCTTACCCTATAAAATTATTCGCTATAATCTTCGTCCCAAGAGTAAGGATGAGAAAATATACGCTTTGCCTATCAAAAAACGAGGAGGATTCGGCCTAAATGGCGGATATGGGATATTCCAATTTCAAGACAAAGAGATAAAGGTCGGATTTGATTTTGAACGCAATGAAACGCTAATAAATGCTCCAACTGCAAATCTATTTGCCAGCTCTGCCAATGGCACATTAATCGGGCAGACACAAAAGATACCCATTCGTTTTGGCGTCGAACGCCCCGTACAATTATTGAAGCTCAGCAATAGTATTATTGTCGCTGGCTTACCCATCAATCAAATGTTAGTGCGTGTTTCCGATGATGGTGATGCCTCTAATATTATTAGCAAAGAAGAACATAATATAGATGAGGATGAAGCCTCGATTGATGGCGATGCGATCATTGTCACGGGTAAGTCAAAAAAGAAACGCAATTACACTATGATATTAGGACGGGATTTCATCAAAGGATGCTCTTCTATCACTTATGATATGGACGCATTGATGCTGAATATGTCCTGCCAAGCACCTTAGGGTAAAAATATCCCTAGAATTTAAAAGCTAGCCGTGCTCCCATCATATCAATACCAGGATTTTGACGATCGAAAATATGTGCATGACTGACGTGCAACCATGTTAGCTCTAAAGATATTTTTTCGCTAGCCTCTAGCCCTAATACCAATTCTGGTTCAAACAAAACGGTAGAACCAAGGTCTGTACGGCTACCGTCCGTCACACTGAAGCGCTCACCCGATCTATCTTGTACAGCAATACCGACGCCCGGTCTAAAATAAATATTACTGATAAGGTCGAAATGCCAACTTACCCCTCCAGCAACAAAGCTTGTGTCTTCTTGCGTGTTAATCGATGCAAGAGCGTATAGGGAAGGTGAACCAATAAAGCTAAGAAATTTCTCAGGCTCTCCTCTGATGCCAAATTGGATGTTGACGCCATCTTCACCAACATCAGCTGAAAAAGGGGTCTCTATACCATTAATATTGGCACCAATGAAAATCTCTTCCGCTGATGCTTGCTCTGGACAGGTAAATGTCGCTAACGCGCAAATACTTAACATAGGATGTAAAATGTTCTTCATGCCATAAGCATATGATGTAAATAGATTAAGGAATCACGAACATCAAAAATAAAAGAGAAAATAATCACCAATGTAATCCAACCACTCCAATATTTATAAAGGCTTTTTTCTCTCAAAAAAGGGCGGTTTTTTAGCATTAAAAATAATCCAGGAGACCAAAAGATGATATGGATTAATGCGACTAAGCCAGACAAATTAACCAGGCCAAGTGCTGGTGTCACAAAAGATGTAGTGAGCAAACCACTAATAAGCCCACCGACAACCCAACGTGCCTCAAGCCGTTTCCATACAAATAATAGTCCCAATGCAAAGCTCAGCATCATCACAACCAGCCAATATTGTACCCAAGTGGGTGAATTGGCGATACCCTCTTCGTTCCAAAGTTCAAGCGCTTGATTGCCAGCCACTATAGTCTCTTGCGCGATAACAGTTGCTGGAAACAAAGCGGCAATCGCGGCGAATATAGCGATGAATTTTTTATACATAATCAATCTCCTTAATTCACCAGAAATTAGACACTTATAACAAATGCACAAATTATTTTTTGCTCAAAATCCATAGTATAAAAGAATAGAATTTTTTATCTGCGAACAAAATGTTTGAATATGCCATCAAAATGCCCGAACAGACTATAGCGACGGACATCATTACAAGAGATTCATCTTATGCAAGCTAATAACGACCTAAAAGCCCTTGTAAGAACCATTCCAAATTACCCCAAAGAGGGTATAGAGTTTCGCGATATATCGACATTGCTCATGGATGGCGATGCGTTTCGCAGCGTGATCGACAGATTAGCCGCGCAAATTGATCCGCAAAAATTTGATCGTATAGCAGGACTAGAAGCGCGCGGTTTCATTATCGCTGCTGGCCTCAGCTATGCTCTGGGTTTGGGGCAAATCATGCTGCGCAAAAAAGGCAAATTACCCCATAAAGAGGCTACCGATGTTATTGGTGTGGATTACACCCTTGAATATGGTCAAGACCGCATTGAAATGCACCGCGATGCGCTCAAAGAAGGCGAGCATATTTTGTTGGTCGATGATTTATTAGCCACGGGCGGAACAGCATTGGCGGGCGCATCTTTATTGCGCCAAGCTGGGGCAATCGTGGATACAGCCTTATTCGCTATCGATTTGCCCGATCTGGGCGGCAGGCAAAAATTACGCGATAATGGTATCACCGCGCATAGCCTAATAGAATTTGAGGGCGATTAAAGTGAGAGAGTGTATCATAATAGAAATACAAGACTCTATGAACAGCCATGGATAAAATAACAGCCCTAATTAGCGATATTCGTAGCGGAAAAAATGTTAAAGTCACAGCCGATGATCTGGCGTGGATTCGTGAAAGTTTAAAAGATCCAGAGAATGATAAATTACATCAATTTGCAAGGGGCTATTTATGCACTTTGCGATTATTGGAATTTAGCGCCGCGATATATCAATGACCTACTAATCTATATGGACTTAAACCAATGGGACGAATATTACTCGTCAGCTATGGCCACATTTTCGGCAGTAGGTTCTTATTTACACAATGAAAATGATAAATCCGTAGCGGTCAAATTATTACAAATTGTTCATCATGATATTGCTCTCAAAAATAATGATTCAGAACTATTTGATGATATACATTTAGACTGTGCTATTGATGCAATCTTGAGATCATTATATGATAGTAGAAATGCACATTTGCGCAGAAATGATTATTCATTTCCCTATACGGATTTAACGAACGCATTTAGTAAAAAATATAAAATATAAGCCATTAAAACCAGAAATGAATGATTGATATCAATAGAGGTTAATCAGACATATACCCCTTGACGCAAACCCTACAAATCCCTACTGAGACCATATACACCGCCAGTTTTCGAGACAATTTTGCAATCGCGCAGCAAAATCAAGAATGAAAATGGCGGTTTTTCATACGCGAAAAAGCTGCAAGCTGAGAGCATCTTCATGGTGTATCCACGGCTATGCGGCTTTTGTTGTATGGAAATGCGCATTCGAAAAAGATTGACGTAACAAATATTTAGCGAGGCTCAAGCACATCATGGCGACCAAAGCAGCTCCCGACAAAATCACCCGCACACGGCGTATCCGCAAAATCTTCGGCGATATTCACGAAGTAATCGATATGCCAAACCTCATTGAGGTTCAGCGCGAATCTTATGAGCAATTTTTGCGCAGCGACAAATCTATTGGATATGTCTCTGGTCTTGAAAAAACATTGCGCGGCGTTTTCCCCATTCGCGATTTCGCGGGAACGGCGGAATTGGACTTCGTTCACTATGAACTCGAAGACCCCAAATATGATGTAGAAGAATGTCGTCAGCGCGGTATTACTTATGCAGCTCCTATGAAAGTTACTTTGCGCCTCATCGTGTTTGAGGTTGATCCTGATACCGAGGCGCGCAGCGTTCTCGACATTAAAGAGCAAGATGTTTACATGGGCGATATGCCATTGATGACCGAGAATGGTACTTTCTTTGTCAATGGTACAGAGCGCGTTATCGTCAGCCAAATGCACCGTTCTCCAGGTGTATTATTTGATCATGATCGCGGCAAAACGCATGCATCGGGCAAATTCTTATTCGCAGCGCGTGTGATCCCATATCGCGGTAGCTGGTTAGATTTTGAATTTGACGCAAAAGACATTGTCAATGTGCGTATTGACCGCAAACGTAAATTGCCCGTCACCACATTACTTTATTCTTTAGGCATGGATGACGAAGATATATTAGGTCATTTCTATGACAAAGTATCGTTTGAGCGCGCCAAAGATGGCTGGAAAATTCCATTTAACGCAGAGGCATGGCGTTCTACCAAGCCGATTTTTGATGTTGTGGATGCCGATAGCGGCGAAGTCATTTTCCCAATGGGTCAAAAAGTAACACCGCGTGCTGCCAAAAAAGCAGAGAAAGAAGGGATGAAAAATATCCTTCTTCCCACCGAAGAAATTTTCGGTCGTTACAGCGCCTATGATCTCATCAATGAAAAAACGGGTGAGATATACATTGAGGCGGGCGATGAAGTTACCGCTGAAAATCTCGAAAAGCTTGATAAGGCTGGTGTGGATACGCTTGAGCTATTGGACATTGACCATATTGTGACAGGGGCTTGGATCCGCAATACATTAAAAGCCGATAAGGCCGAAAATGGCGATATGGGACTAGATGCGATTTACCGCGTTATGCGTCCTGGCGAGCCGCCTACCCGCGAAACCGCTGATGCTTTGTTTGAAGGTCTATTCTTTGACGAGGAACGCTATGATTTGAGCGCGGTTGGCCGCGTTAAACTGAATATGCGCCTTGCTTTGGATGCCGAAGACACACAGACAACATTGCGTAAAGAAGATATTCTCGCCGTTGTAAAAGAATTGGTCGATCTAAAAGACGGCAAAGGCGAGATAGACGATATTGATAATCTTGGTAATCGCCGTGTTCGCTCGGTTGGTGAATTGCTGGAAAACCAATATCGCGTTGGTTTGCTGCGTATGGAGCGTGCTGTTAAGGAACGGATGAGCAGCGTTGATGTATCCACCGTGATGCCGAACGATCTTATCAACGCCAAACCAGCCGTCGCTGCGGTTCGTGAATTTTTCGGATCATCGCAGCTTTCCCAATTTATGGACCAAACCAACCCTCTATCAGAGGTTACCCATAAACGCCGCGTTTCTGCATTGGGACCAGGCGGCTTAACCCGTGAGCGTGCTGGTTTTGAAGTGCGCGATGTGCATCCAACGCACTATGGGCGTATTTGCCCGATTGAAACGCCAGAGGGTCCAAATATTGGCTTGATTAACTCGCTGTCATCGTTCAGCCGCGTTAACAAATATGGTTTTATCGAAACGCCTTACCGCAAAATCATCGACGGCAAAGTGACCGACGAAGTAGTCTATCTCTCTGCGATGGAAGAGCAAAAACACACCGTAGCACAGGCCAATGCTGACCTGAACGAAGATGGTAGTTTTGCCGAAGAAGTTGTTTCCGCCCGTCAAGCAGGGGAATTTTTGATCGCACCACGCGATATGATTACGCTCATGGATGTTTCGCCCAAACAGCTTGTGTCTGTTGCAGCATCGCTTATTCCTTTCTTGGAAAATGATGATGCGAACCGCGCGCTTATGGGATCAAACATGCAACGCCAAGCGGTGCCTTTGGTAAAAGCCGAAGCGCCTCTAGTGGGTACAGGTATGGAAGAAACCGTGGCCCGCGATTCTGGTGCTGCCATTGCAGCGCGCCGCAGCGGTATCGTCGATCAGGTTGATGCAACACGTATTGTTATCCGTGTCACGGGCGAAGTAGAAGCGGGTCAATCAGGCGTTGATATTTACACATTGCAAAAATTCCAGCGGTCCAACCAAAACACTTGTATCAATCAGCGTCCTTTGGTGAAAATGGGCGATGAAATTTTTGAAGGCGATATTATTGCCGATGGCCCATCCACCGAACTCGGTGAATTGGCATTGGGTAAAAACAGCCTTGTCGCTTTCATGCCATGGAATGGTTATAATTATGAGGACAGTATCTTAATCTCTGAGCGTATCGTGAAAGATGACGTCTTTACTTCCATCCATATTGAAGAATTTGAAGTCATGGCCCGCGATACCAAGCTTGGTCCGGAGGACATAACCCGCGATATTCCTAATGTCGGCGAAGAATCGCTGCGTAGCCTCGATGAAGCTGGCATTGTTTATATCGGTGCGCAGGTTCACCCGGGCGATATTTTGGTGGGTAAAATCACACCAAAAGGCGAAAGCCCAATGACACCAGAAGAAAAATTGCTCCGCGCAATCTTTGGTGAGAAAGCCTCTGATGTGCGCGATACATCTTTACGCTTGCCGCCAGGTGTTGCGGGTACGGTTGTTGAAGTACGTGTCTTTAACCGCCATGGTATCGACAAAGACGAACGCGCTCTGGCGATTGAACGTGATGAGATTGAGCGTCTTGCGAAAGATCGCGAGGATGAGCGTTCTATTTTGAACCGTGCAACCTATAACCGTTTGCGCGATATGCTCATTGGTCAAACTGCAACCGATGCGCCCGACGGCTTCCCCAAAGGTGCGAAAATTGACCTTGAAAATCTAGCCCTTGTTGAGCGTCATAAATGGTTCGACATTGCGGTTAAAGATGACAAGGTTCAATCTGATCTGGAAGCGGTAAAAGTTCAATATGACGAAGCCGTTAAATTGATCGTTGAGAAGTTTGAAGATCGCCGTGAGAAATTAGAGCGTGGTGATGAATTGTCACCAGGTGTTCTGAAAATGGTCAAAGTCTTTGTCGCTGTAAAACGCAAATTGCAACCTGGCGATAAAATGGCTGGTCGTCATGGTAATAAAGGGGTTATCTCGCGCATTCTTCCACAAGAAGATATGCCCTTCCTAGAAGATGGTACGCCCGTTGATGTGGTGCTCAATCCTCTGGGTGTGCCAAGCCGTATGAATGTCGGACAGATATTTGAAACCCATTTGGGTTGGGCTGCGCGCGGTCTTGGTCAACAAATTACCAAGGCATTGGATGAGTATAAGCTCGCCAATCCAAATCCAGAAGCTGGCGCACCGCCAGAGGCTATCCGTGAAGTGCTGACCCATGCTTATGGGGATGATTATGCCAAAGAGATCAAACGCCGTAGCGATAGCGAAGTTATGGAATTGGCCAATTATCTGAAACCAGGTGTCCCCATGGGTACGCCAGTGTTTGATGGTGCGCGTGAGGCGGATGTTTCAACCATGCTAACCAAAGCGGATTTGGATCCATCAGGTCAGGTTGATTTGTTCGATGGCCGGACAGGTGATCGTTTCGACCGCAAAGTGACCGTGGGCTACATCTATATGCTGAAATTGCATCACTTGGTTGATGATAAAATTCACGCCCGTTCAATTGGCCCATATAGCCTTGTCACCCAGCAACCACTAGGCGGTAAAGCACAATTTGGTGGTCAGCGCTTTGGTGAGATGGAAGTGTGGGCGCTACAAGCTTATGGCGCAGCTTATACGCTTCAAGAAATGCTCACCGTGAAGTCAGATGATGTCATCGGACGGACCAAAGTGTATGAGAGCATCGTCAAAGGCGATGACAGCTTTGAAACGGGTATCCCAGAAAGCTTCAATGTTCTTGTGAAAGAAATGCGTTCATTGGGTATGAATGTAGAGCTGAAATCACATGAGGACGACGACGACGTCCCAGAAGCGGCGGAGTGATAAATGGGTGGTTGATAAGGCCGCCCCAATAATCACCCCACAGGAATGATTCATAGGGCAATGCCCAGATGAGGAAATTAAGATGAACGAACTAAGCAAATTCAACAATCCAGTCGCAAAACCAGAAACTTTTGACGAAATTCAAATCGGCCTTGCTAGCCCAGAGCGTATCCGTAGCTGGTCCTTTGGCGAAATTAAAAAACCAGAAACGATTAATTATCGTACCTTTAAGCCCGAACGCGATGGTCTATTCTGCGCCCGTATCTTTGGTCCCGTAAAAGATTATGAATGCCTATGCGGCAAATATAAGCGCATGAAATATAAAGGCGTTGTTTGTGAAAAATGCGGCGTTGAGGTTACCGTTACCAAGGTTCGCCGTGAGCGCATGGGCCATATCGAATTGGCCGCACCCGTTGCGCATATTTGGTTCTTAAAATCATTGCCATCGCGTATTGGTTTGCTGCTTGATATGCAGCTTAAGCAATTAGAGCGCGTTTTATATTTTGAGCATTATATCGTCACCGAACCTGGCTTGACCGCTATGGAAAAATTCCAGCTTTTAACCGAAGATGAACTTCTTGAAGCGCAAGATGAATATGGCGAAGATGCTTTCTCTGCTGGTATCGGCGCAGAAGCCGTGAAGCAGATGTTGATGGATCTCGACCTTGAAAAAGAGCGCGATGATCTGCTCACCGAGCTTTCCGAAACCAAATCAGAATTGAAACCTAAGAAAATTATTAAACGTTTGAAGGTTGTTGAAAGCTTCATTGAATCGGGCAACCGCCCAGAGTGGATGATCCTTGATATTGTTCCTGTGATTCCGCCAGAGCTTCGTCCTTTGGTTCCATTGGATGGTGGCCGCTTTGCGACATCCGATTTGAACGATTTATATCGCCGCGTAATCAACCGTAACAATCGTCTAAAGCGTCTGATTGAGCTACGCGCGCCTGACATCATTGTCCGCAATGAAAAGCGCATGCTGCAGGAATCTGTCGATGCATTATTTGACAATGGTCGCCGTGGTCGCACCATTACGGGTGCGAACAAGCGTCCATTAAAATCACTCTCTGATATGCTGAAAGGTAAGCAAGGGCGTTTCCGTCAAAACTTGCTGGGTAAGCGCGTCGATTATTCGGGTCGTTCGGTGATTGTAACAGGCCCAGAGCTTAAATTACATCAATGCGGCCTACCCAAGAAAATGGCGTTGGAATTGTTCAAGCCATTCATTTATTCGCGCCTTGATGCAAAGGGTCTCTCTATGACCTTGAAGCAAGCGAAAAAATGGGTCGAAAAAGAGCGCAAAGAGGTATGGGATATCCTCGAAGAAGTGATCCGTGAACACCCTGTGCTCTTAAACCGCGCGCCAACGCTGCACCGTTTGGGTATCCAAGCCTTTGAACCTGTGCTTATCGAAGGTAAAGCGATCCAGCTTCACCCGCTCGTTTGTGCCGCTTTTAACGCTGACTTTGATGGGGACCAAATGGCGGTTCACGTACCGCTATCATTGGAAGCACAACTGGAAGCGCGCGTCTTGATGATGTCAACCAACAACATCTTATCACCTGCCAATGGTAAGCCGATTATCGTTCCGTCGCAGGATATGGTTTTGGGGCTTTACTATCTATCTATGGACCGCGAAGGCGAACCAGGCGAAGGTATGATCCTCGCTAATATGACAGAGGTTCACCAAGCTATTGAAGTGGGCGCAGTAACGCTGCACTCAAAAATTACCAGCCGCGTTCCGCAAGCCGATGAAGATGGTAATGTCATCATGAAGCGTTTTGAAACAACGCCGGGTAGAATGCTTTTGGGCGAATGTCTGCCTGCTAGCCATAAAGTCCCATTTGATGTGGTAAACCAATTGCTCACCAAGAAAGAAATTGGCGATGTGATTGACCAAGTCTATCGTCATACTGGGCAAAAAGACACGGTATTATTCGCTGATGCGATTATGTCGCTTGGCTTTAAACATGCGTTCAAGGCGGGTATCTCATTCGGTAAAGATGATATGATTATCCCCGAAGAAAAAGACGGTATGATTGAATCGACCCGCAGCGTTGTGGCTGATTATGAGCAACAATATCAAGATGGTCTGATTACCCAGCAAGAGAAATATAACAAAGTTATCGATGCTTGGAGCCGCTGTGGTGACCAAGTGGCGGATGCCATGATGGACAAGCTAAAAGCCACACCAAAAGATGAAAATGGCCGCGAGGCGCAAATTAACGCTATTTATATGATGGCGCATTCTGGTGCGCGTGGTTCGCCAGCGCAGATGAAACAGCTTGGCGGTATGCGTGGCTTGATGGCAAAACCATCTGGCGAGATTATTGAAACACCGATTATTTCAAACTTTAAAGAAGGTTTGACCGTTTTGGAATATTTCAACTCGACCCACGGTGCACGCAAAGGTCTGGCTGATACGGCGCTTAAAACAGCGAACTCAGGCTATCTAACACGCCGTCTCGTAGACGTATCGCAAGATTGCACCATCGTCGAAGAAGATTGTAAAACCGAACGTGCGCTTGAAATGCGCTCTATCGTGCAAGGCGGTAGCACTATTGCATCGCTTGGCGAGCGTATCTTAGGCCGTACAACTGCCGAAGATATTATGGGACTTGATGGCAAATTATTGGTCAAAAAAGGTACATTGCTCGACGAAGATGCAGTAAGCGCCATCGAAGAAACGGGCATACAGACGCTCAAAATTCGCTCGCCATTGGTGTGCGAATCCAAAGTCGGCGTATGCGGTACTTGCTATGGCCGTGATCTTGCCCGCGGTACACCCGTGAACATTGGTGAAGCGGTTGGTGTTATTGCCGCGCAATCCATTGGTGAGCCAGGTACGCAGCTCACTATGCGTACGTTCCACATTGGCGGCGCAGCGCAGCTTAACGAGCAAAGCAATCTGGATGCTTCGTCCGATGGTTTTATCGAATATCGGGAATTGCCAACATTGATGAACAAAGATGGCAAGCGTTTAGCGATGGCTCGTAATGGCGAGATTGTCATTAAGGATTCTGAAGGCCGCGAGATGGAATCGCACCGTATATCTTTTGGTGCTTTCCTATCGTTTGAAAATGGCGCCAAGGTAACGGTTGGCGATCGTTTGGCAGAATGGGATCCCTTCTCAATGCCCGTAATTACCGAAAAACAAGGTGTGATTAAATATCAAGACCTTGCTGATGGTAAAACTATGACCGAGCAAACCGATGAAGCAACGGGCATTTCACAACGTGTTGTGACCGAATATCGCGCCGCTGGTAGAGCCAAGAAAGAAGATTTACGTCCGCGTATCACGCTTCTCGACGGCGAAACCGACGAAGCAGCCCGATATCTTCTATCACCTGGCACCATGCTTTCTGTGGATGATGGCCAAGAGGTACAGGCAGGTGATATTATCGCTCGTGTATCGCGTGAAAGTGCGAAAACACGGGATATTACGGGTGGTCTACCGCGCGTTGCTGAGTTATTTGAAGCACGTATCCCGAAAGATGTGAGCGTCATTGCGAAAATCTCAGGCCGCATCGAATTTGTGCGCGATTATAAAGCGAAACGTAAGATTGCGATTGTTCCCGAAGAAGGAGAACGCGTCGAATATCTCATTCCAAAAATCAAAGTATTGGATGTTCAAGAAGGCGATTTTGTGCGCAAGGGCGAAAATCTTATATCTGGCTCACCCAATCCGCATGACATATTGGAAGTCATGGGCGTCGAGGCTCTGGCGGAATATTTGGTTGCGGAGATTCAAGAAGTCTATCGTCTGCAAGGCGTGAAGATTAACGATAAGCATATTGAAACGATCGTTCGTCAAATGCTTCAGAAAGTGGAAATCACCTTTGGCGGTGACACAACATTGCTTCCCGGCGAACAAGTGGACCGCGAAGAAATGGACGCTATGAACGCAAAGCTCGGCAAGAATAAAGCGCTTGCAACGGGTACGCCTGTATTGCTTGGTATTACCAAGGCAAGCTTGCAAACACGTAGCTTTATCTCTGCCGCTTCGTTCCAAGAAACAACCCGCGTGCTGACCCAAGCCGCTGTTGAGGGCAAAAAAGATGTTCTCACTGGTCTCAAAGAGAATGTGATTGTTGGACGTTTGATCCCAGCTGGTACAGGGGCTGCTATGAACCGTGTGCGCGTTACAGCCAGCAGCCGCGATGCTGCATTACGCTCTAGCCAACAAAAATTGGAAGAGAGCATTGCGGCTGCCGCAGCCGTTGAAGCCGCAGAAAAAGCAGCACAAGCACCAGCCGCTGAATAAAAACGTACCGAATAAAAAACCCCGCTAGATGACTCTAGCGGGTTTTTTTACGTCTGAATTGATATTGGTTTTAATATCAAGCTATCTACGTGGAAGTTCAATATTACGCACTTCTACTATAAATTGTGAGAGATCAACCTCATTTTCTGGCGGCGTTCGGTCTCTAGGTTCACTGATTATGATGAGATCCTCATCACTTTCAGTACCCTCATCACCATTATCATGATTATGGCATTCTTCAGGTGGATTATAATCTGAACCACCTCCGTCAGAACCGCCATCTTGTGCAATCTGATGATGTGTATTATAGGAAAAATCACCAACCACGCCTAAAATTGCATCCCAATAGGCCGAACCTGTTCCAGCTCCAAAGAACCCACCACTCACAGCAGTGATTTCTTCGCTTGATAGCGCACGAAAACCGCTTTGCTTAATACTTCTCTCTTTCATAACTTACTCCTTCTATCTAAAGTTTCATATATGCGACCTTTTTATTATCATAATAATTTTAAATATACATTACATAAAGAACGGGCCGTAATGACCCGTTTTTCATATTTCTTGGCAATCTTATTTCTTTACTATTCCATCCTCTGTGAAACTAAAGAATATGTCATTTGAATTTGTGCCAATCGCTTCTCTTTTACCAAACAACCTAACTATAGCTTTTATTACAGGTTTTTCTGCATCCATATCGCAATCATAAATCGTAAAATGGGTTATAAATTTATTACCAATCTTAGTGCGCAAATACGGCACTGCTCCCGTTACTATTGTATCATTATATTTGATAGTTTCAATCAAACCAAAGCCATTTTTCTGATGCCAATTATTGTTATATTTTATGGATATTTTTGTGTTATCACCGCATGATATCTCTTGATGGATGCTATTATTAATTGCTGAAGCAGGACCATCTAAAGTTATGATATCTTGGCCTTGAAGCAATTCTGGTGATGTGAAAACTGCTTGTGGGCCAGTTTCTACTAATGATGCAACATTGGTGGTTGCAAGTAATAATAATGACAACATGTAGATTCCCCTCAACTATCTCAATCTCTTAATTAACAAGCTTCTGTCGCGTCTGTAACTTCTAACTCTGTACCTTCTAATCCAACACCTGCATCTATTTCAGCATCTGTTAAGCTCTCAAACATTGCGCGGTCTGATAACCTAAACTCTCTAGTTTCACCATCTGGCCCCGTTATCCATATTGCTGGATCAAAGCTGGGGTCATTAGCACCAAATCTATCCTTTATGGCTTGTAATGCATTCCAATCACCTCTTCCATCAGTACCGCTTGATGGATAGTTGCCGCTAGATCCACTAACATTACCAGAGCTTGGATGATTATGCCAAATTCCCTGCACACTGGTTGCATCGCTTGGCGCGGATATTGCTACAAAATTAGGCCTATCGCTGGTGAAAAAATTATTATTGTGCGCACCAAACGTACCGTCACTATTTTGAACAACCAATGCGCCAAATTCAACTTCTGTATAATCTCTCCCACTAGGCGCTAATAAAGGATTTGGAGGCCCAAAACCTCCATCAGCCTCGCCAGTAACTGTTCTAAATATTTCCAATATTGCTGCATTCAACTCTCTTTGTTCTTGTTCATCGCCACCACCATTATCATGATTATTGCATTCTTCAGGTGGATTATAATCTGAACCGCCACCATCCTCAGCAAGCATTACACGATCAAAAATATTGCCATTCTCCATGCCTGAACCGTCATGGATCCCACCACCGCCGCCAAAACCGGGACCATCGATAGGAAGTCGTCCCGTCACGACTATCACGCCACCGCTTACAGATTTAACCTCTTAATTTGAAAGCGAACGAAATCCGCTTTTTTGAATATTATTCTCTATCATAACTTACTCCTTCTATCTAAAGTTCAAATATGCGACCTTCATTTATTATTATGGTATGATGATAATACATAGTTTTGTTCTTCCTTAGACGGTGCATCGGTTTGCAACAATGGTTCATCAGGGGCACCTAACTTCCCTTCTGAGTAGATGTGCAAATCATCATAGATTCTTGAGGTAAATCAGCAAAACGATACGCCTGTTGCGTCACTTCAAACCTGCCATCACATGGTTTTTCTGTCTCTGGCTGAGCGGATAGTAAACTCAAATATATTAATGTTAAAACCATCTAAAACCTTGAACGCCTGATGAATTTAAATTTACCTCTAACCCAGTCTATATTTATGACCTTACTATTGGACGAAGCAACAGCATCATATTCAATGAATGCAAGTGACACCCCCTGGATACTACAATATATACGTACTACCACATCTCCTTTCAGAGGTTTGATCATATCATTCAACCATTTTAGATCATTGCTTGATGCTATTTGCTGATTATCAGTATCAAATATAAATTTTGTTACAGCAGCACTACCTCCCTGATATGTCCACTGAATCTCAACCTTTCTTGTTACACCACAGGTTGCAATTGTAGCGTGAGAACGATGGTTTTCTGGAAATAACTCCAGACCCCTAACTGGAGGTTTCGGTGGAAATTTCTGTGCATTTAAATTAACTGGAATGAGAAATACAATAATACATAATAGCTTTATAAAAAAATTAATCATATTAATTCCTTACCTCTAATTTCTGATTATCAACAATTCTCACTATTGTTTTCATTAACATTTTCATCATAATCTTCTGATTCAACTGATAGCGGGATTCTACATTGTCGCAATATAGGCCGAAAATAGATGAAAGTGGTACATTCTAAAGTCTAGACTAAGCTGTTCGATCACAAAATTCATCTGTGAACATTGTAATCCACTTCCGCTACTCTAATAGGGAGTATGACGCATGAAACATTGCTCTTATTTTTTATAACCGACCTGCTATTTTGCCTCTCGCCAGGACCCGCTACAATAGTCTGTGCATCATATGCGGCTAGCGGCGGCATGCGCAATGCATTGGGACCGATTATGGGCATTCATGCGGGTAATTTCATATGGTATGCACTTTCTGCATTGGGTTTGGTGGCCTTGTTACAAACCGCACCTAACCTCTATAACATCATCCGCTGGGCGGGCGTTGCTTATCTTGTGTGGATAGCCTTTACCATGTTGCGCCAGAGCAAAGCGTCGCTAGCCCTTAACAAACATGGTACTGTGAAATTCTCCAGAGGGTTTATGAGCGGTCTAGCCGTTCATATGTCTAATCCCAAAGCCTTGTTATTTTATGCAGCCTTTTTACCGCAATTTATTGATCCAGAAATAAGCATCCTATTGCAAATCATCATATTGGCGGCCATCACGCTTATAACAGAGAGCATCGGCCTATTTTTCTATTCCTCAATAGCCGCTGGCGCACGCAGCATAGCCAATAGCGCAAAAATATCGAACATTGCCCATTATGGTTCAGCTATAATGTTAATAATGGTCGCTACATTTATGGCCTATCTCAATTATTCGGAAATCTAAGAGCCAATTTTTCTAAACTAAATTTCAGCTTGTAATTCTTCTTCTATTTCCTCTTGCAACGAATCTGCTTTTTCGCATGATTTTTGCTTGCCATCTTCGCATCTATTGATTTCCTTATCACGCTTACGCGATAATCTACCCAGACGTTCTTCTTGCTCGCGTAATTTTCTACCGCGCTTTTCATCAGCCTCAGATTGGCTGGTTGTCACTGCATCAACACCCTTACTTACAACTTTGACAGGAGCGCTAACTATATCAGCCGCTGTTCCAATTGCGCATGCTTGTATTGGAAATAATAGTAAAAGGGGCATAAACAAGCGCATATAATCTGCTTAATCTATACGCTATCATTGTCAAACACTTCCGCTAGAAACCTTAATATTTATAACAATATGATAATGAACCAGCTATTGCGGGCGCAGCTGATTAAGTTCTACCAAAAAGTAAAGACTCCATAATTGTGATGCCTTTTCTATGCTATAGTGTAAGCTTATATATATTTTTTAATAAAAGCGCGAACATCGTCTGCTAAGTCATCACGTTCTAGAGCAAGGGCAAAATTCGCCTCTAAATAGCCTGCTTTAGAACCACAATCAAAACGATCCCCATCAAAGGTAACCGCGTGAAACGCTTGATCGCCAATCATTTTGGCCATTGCATCGGTGAGCTGTATCTCTCCACCGCTACCTGCCTCTTGCTTTTCCAATGTCCGCATCACATCGGGTTGCAATATATAGCGGCCCGATATGATAAGATTGGATGGTGCATCCTCTAGCGCTGGCTTTTCAACAAGACCCAATACTTCTGTCAAAGCACCTTCGCTCTCTCCAGGCTTAATCACGCCATAGCTGGAGACTTTCTCTTTCTCAATTTCCAAAACGCTCAGTAAATTACCACCTTTTTCTTCATAGGCGGAGACCATTTGTTTCATACAGCCCGTTGTGCCATGCATAAATTCATCAGGCAAGAACACCGCAAAAGGCTCATCCCCAATAATATCTCTGGCACACCAAATTGCATGTCCCAAGCCGAGAGGCTCCTGCTGACGCACATAAGCACAATTGCCTGGTTTTAAACGCGTTCCATCCAATATAGAAAGGTCCTTACCACGCGAAGACATGGTATGTTCTAATTCATAGGCACTATCAAAATGATCCTCTATCGTGCTTTTACCGCGACCTGTAACAAATATCATCTGCTCAATACCCGCTTCGATAGCTTCATCAACCGCATATTGTATCAATGGACGGTCAACTATCGGCAGCATTTCCTTTGGAATAGCCTTAGTAGCGGGTAAGAAACGCGTTCCCAATCCCGCGACAGGAAAAACAGCTTTGCGAATAGATTTGCGTGTCATATTTAAATCCTTACATATCCTCTCGCTTTAAAACGGTAATCATAATGATAGTTTAAACAATATCACGCTATGACTTTAGCTTTGACGCATGATTTTTCTTTAATTTAGCCAATTTTGGTGGAATGACGGCCATGCAATAAGGATTTCTCTGACCATCGCCTTGCCAATATTCTTGATGATAATCCTCGGCAACATACCAATTATTAGCATGCTCTATTGTAGTAACAATAGGATCGCTATGGTCGGACTGCGCGCGCGCAATAGCTTCATGCGCAAGCTTTTCTTGTTCACTATCCACTGGGAAGATCGCACTACGATATTGTGTGCCAATGTCATTGCCTTGGCGATTGAGCTGAGTAGGTTCATGCGTTGCAAAAAATATGTCATATAGATCGGCTAAGCTTATTTGCTCAGGATCAAAATTAATACGGATTGCTTCTGCATGTCCTGTTTTCCCTGTACAGATATCCTTATATGTTGGATTATCACTTTGTCCTCCAATATAACCAGATTCAACGCTTTTCACGCCATTTAATTGCAAAAATACAGCCTCGGTGCACCAAAAGCATCCGCCTGCCAATGTAATTGTTTCTAATGTCATAAATACTCCTGTAAGCCTTAGATAGCAATGAATAAGCACAAGACAAGATGGTTGCTATAATTAAGCTGGAACGGCTTCTTGGTTTAAAGGTTTATTTTGCGCTTCATCTTCTTTGGCAACTAATAAATACATCACGGGGGTCACAATACGCGATAAAATAGTGGATGAAATTAATCCGCCAATAATCACAACTGCTAGTGGAGCATATAGCGCGCCGCCAAATAAAGCCAGAGGCATCAAACCGCCTACGGCTGTGAGAGACGTTAATAATACAGGCAAAAAGCGCACACGCCCAGCTTGTTCAATCGCGGGACGCAATTTCATTCCATCTTCACGCAATTGTGCTGTGAAATCGACCAATAATATTGAATTTTTAATTTCTATCCCAACAAGTGCGATAAATCCAATAACCGCCATAAAGCTGACCGAATTACCTGTTAGAAACAGACCTAATATTCCGCCAAAAGTGCCAAGCGGAATAACACCAACAACAACAATTGTCTCTCTAAAGCGGCCAAACTCGGCAACCAATATTGCAAAGATGCTGAACAATGCGACCAAGATAGGTGGACCAAAGCCCTGTAATGTCTCATCAACAGCCTCGGCTTCGCCGCCTGCTCGAATAGTATAGCCATTGGGCAAATCAATATTTTCAGCCTCAGCCAAAATATCGTTGGAAATTTGCGATGAAACACCATCTTTTACAATTTGTCCCGTGACCGCAACTTCTCTTTCTAATTTATGACGGCGGATAACGGGCGTTACTGCTTTTAATTTAGGCTCCGTAATTTCCCCCAGTCGAATGGGTTGGCCATTACGCGCTGGCACATAAATATTCTGCAAAGCCGATACAGGTTGATTATTATCACGTTCCAAACGGACGACAACGGGGTAATCATCCCCTTCTTTATCACGAAAATTACCAGCTGTTTCACCATTAAGCGCGAGGCGTATCGTGCGCCTGGGAGAACCTGATGCTATATTCAATAATGCTGCTTTTTTATCATCAATATTGAGATCGATATCAACACGGTCTGTTGCTACAGGATTGGTAACATCGCGGGCATCAGGGTGATTGCGCATTATCGTCTCGACTTGCACAGCTATATTTTTCAGCACATCATTATCGGGGCCTTGTATCCGTATCGACAAAGGCGAGTCTACAGGAGCACCATTTTTAAATAAAACAACTTTAATTCTAGCACCCGCTATATTCTCAAATTTCTCACGAAGCCGCTCTATCATGGCTTCACTTTCTTGCCCCTCCCATTTCTCGAGAACCACCAAAATTTCTCCATAATTTGTGGTTTCGCGTGTCCCGAACACATTATAATAGACCTGTGGATTGGCTGCCCCAATATTTTCAGCGCGTACTTTAATGGAGGGTTCTTCTTTTAAAATAGCCGATGTTTTTTTCACAATTTCTCTAGTGGCTGCCAAACTACTGCCTTGCTCAGATTCAATTGTGACACGAAAATAAGATGAATCCGCATTGGGAAATAATGTGAACCCCATATATTTTATCAAAATAAAGGCTGATAATGTGAGGGCCATTGCGCTATAAAATGTAATTTTAGGCCAATTTAAAGCACGCTGTAATATAGGTTCATAAAAACGCTCAATATTACGGTTAATCCATTGGAGCAGTGCATTCCCCTCGGGGTCTTCATTGCGTTTCAATATTCTGCTTGCCAAAAAAGGTATAACCGTGAGCGAGATTATCATCGATGCAATCACCGTGAATATAATCGAATAGAAAAAGCTTCTTGTATAGGCGCCTGCTCCTTCTGGCAGAAAAAGCAGAGGAAAAAAGGCAAATATCAAAACACCTGTAGATCCCAAAATTGCAGGTGTTATCTCTTTGGTAGCATCTACCGCTGCAATAGCTCTACGCTTTCCCATCCGAAGGTGACGCGAGATGTTCTCGGTCACTACGATAGAATCATCCACCAACAAACCGAGTGATAAAATAAAGCCTGCAACCACAAGTTGATTAAGGTTCTCACCAATGGTATAAATAGCAAATACACCCGAAGCTAGAGATAATGGGATCGAAATCATCACAATCAATGAAGCCCTTATGCCCAGTGGTAATAAAGTGAAAATAACCAAAAAAAGCGCGATAGAAAAATCACGTGCCAGTTCGTTCAATCTGAATTTAATATCTTTGGATTGATCAAATTGCAGTTCTAACTGCATATCCGCTGGTAGAGTTTTGCGAAATTCCTCTATTTGCGAAAATAATATATCGCGTAACTTGGTGACATCCACTCCATCTTTTTGGGTCGACGTTATGAAAACAGCTCTTTTATCATTATGCACAGTTTCAACGCGCTGTTCTTCCGTAGACCAAGCCACATCGGCAATATCACCAATCGTTAATACAGTAGCATCACTCGATCGCACTGGTAATTGCTCTATTTCTGATAGATTCTCATAGGCTCCCCCTGCATCAATATTGAATCTTCTACCACCGCTTTCAACAGAACCACCTGGGATTTCTGCGGCACCTTGCCGTAATATATCGGCAATTTGGGTCATAGGGATACGTAATTCGGACAATTTACCAGCATCAACAATAACACTTACTTCATTTTGCGGCAAACCGGTGGTCTCTACATTGCGTACGCCTAAATTACGATTTAAAATATCTGATAAATCATCGCTATATTTTTGCATCCTGCGCCAGCTCGCAGTTTCGCTAACCAATGCCAATTGCATGATGGCCGCTTCTGTAGTGCGCACTCGGCGGAATCTAAATTCAACTAGAGCGTCAGGTAATTGGTCTCTGATGGCAGAGACTTCCCTAACCGCATCATTAAAATATTTATCGGCATCGCCGCTCCAATCAAATTCTACTCTAATATCAGCACTGCCATCACGACTGGTAGATTGAACTTGTTTAACATCGTCAAGTCCCTGCAAAATATCCTCAATGGGCTTGGCGACTGTCTCTTCCATAACCTGTGCATCGGCGCCAGGCTGAACGGCAATAACAAAAACTACTGGGATTGGGAAATGTGGATCAACCGCTCTAGAAATAGACAGAAATGCATTTACGCCCAATGCAACAAGTAAAGCAAATAATACTAATGAGAGCTGCCAACGGTTTATGACGGACGCTACTAAATTCATTTATCAGCAGACTCAGCTCTCGAAGCATTTTTAACCTCACCACGCTTCACGACTTTAACTGTGCTACCTTGCGTTAATTTTTCATGACCTCTCGTAACAATCTGTTCGCCAATGGATAGCCCTTGAAGTATTTGAACCTGTGTATCGCCTAACGTGCCCAATGTTACATTCCGCAGCGAGACTGTCTCGCTCTCACTATCATAGATATAAATAATTGCTTCAGATGCCCTAATACCGCTGATAGCAGAGGAAGCAATTGCGATCTCATTATTATCATTGGCAATAATGAAGTTAGCCTTACCAATTTGACCAGACTTAAAGCGCTTATCTGCAGGTAGTTCTACTATGGCAAGAAAAGCGCCTGTTTGCTCATTAGCGCGACCATCTATCTCTGTTACACGAGCTGAAAATATTTCTTCTTTTATCGATGAAATAGATACTTCAACTGGAATGCCGACATTAATTTTTGCGGCATTCGATGCCGTAAGGGGGATACGCAATATATAACCACTGTCCAATTGCCCAAATATCAATGCAGGCGACCCTGCAGATATAATCTGGCCAGGATCGATATTTCGGCGAATGATTATTCCATCGCTAGGCGCATATAATTTCGCTGTATCAGATGCAAAATTCGCTTGTTCAATTCTGGCTTGCGCTGCCTGATAATTGGCTTGTGAGCGTTCTAGTTGAGATTTGGTAATCCATCCTTGTTTGAACAAAGTCTCAAATCGATCAAATTCTGCTTTCGCTCGATCCAGTTCTGCGCGCGCCAATCCAATGTCAGCATTAACCGTTGTACTATCCAAAGCCGCAATTAATGTCCCGCGTTTGACATTATCACCTTCATTATATTGGACATTAGAGACTTTCCCAGATGTCGTAAACCCAAGCGAAGTTTCTCTGCGAAATCGCAACGTACCAACAGAAGAGATAATTTCTTTATTATCTCCAGCAACTACCGTGCTTATTTCAACAGGATAGATTATTTCGCTTTTTTCAGTCTTTTGTTCAATGTTTTGATCGTCACTATCCGCAGCAGTACAAGCGGATAGCGATAAAATAGCGAATAAGGTAATCTGCAATATGAATATATTATTATGCATCAGCAAAGGTCCTTAGCAATTATATATGCCATTGCCATCTTTAGAAAATATAATCAATCTAAATTTCTGTATCCAATTATCATATCATATTGATTAAATGTAAAAAAAAGCGGCCATAAAGACCGCTTTCCTTGTTAAATTTAACAGATTTTAGTTACCAGAACCAGGTCCATAAGTAACTTCAACACGTCTATTTTGCGCTTCACGTACACCATCGGCAGTATCCACTAATGGAGCAGATTCACCCAAAGCTTCTGTCGCAATCGCGCCAGCGCTGATACCTTTTGACTCCAGATAGCCGCGCACAACAGCATTACGGCGCTCAGAAAGTGCGACATTATATCTGTTAGAACCTGATTTATCAGCATGACCAGCCAACATCACGCGAGCATTACCGCAATTCGCATATTGGCTATACGCATTATCCAATGTCGAAGCACCATCCGCACGTAAATCCGATTTATCATGATCGAAGAACACAATATAAGGACCAGTATTACATGGTGTCGCCACAGGAGCGGGTGGAGGTGGAGGTGGAGGTGGTGGAGCGGTAACCACTGGTGGTGGCGGAGGTGGCGGAGGAGGAGGAGGCGGTGCTTCCCCACCAAAGTTATAAATTAAACTCGCTAATAATGAGTGAGATGTGAAATTTGTAGCCAAATCACGGCCACGTGAATCTACTAAATCTACACCATCAACTTCAAAATAGCGATATTTGATACCTACATCAAAACTCTTGCTCAATGGGGTTCGCAGACCCGCCAATATTTGCCATGCAAAGCCTGTATCACTATCGTCAAGAACGGTAAGATCTAAACCAATTTCATTTTCAACACGCGCAATACCTACACCGCCACCGAAGAAACCTTGAAGACCATCATCAGGGCCAAAATCTACAAGACCGTTCACCATGAAGCTTAGTGCATTGGTGTCACCCACCGCATCGAAACTTCCATCACGTAATACAGTCGAGCCATTTTGTATCACTGCGGCAAGTGAATCCACACGTGTAACATCAGCTTCTCGAAAGCTTACTTCTGATTCCAAACGAATGGCACCGAAATCATAGCCAACCACACCGCCAAAATCATAACCTGTATCTTGGTCTACCGCTATCTCAGAACCAGCTGCTATGCTATCAACAACATCAATTGAAGGCTCCTGAACAATTGTTACACCGCCGTCGACACCGACATACCATTGGCCATCACGAGCCATCGCTGGCGTAGCCAAGGCGGTGGAAGCGAGGGCCAATCCAATGGCTAACTTACGCATGTATATTCCCCTTTTTAAATTTATAACTTAATAATTTGGTAATTGTTTAATACGCACAAGTCACAAGCCATGCAAGAACAGTTTCCAGTAAACTGTTGCTAAAATGTCTCCATTATACAGATATTCATATAAAAAACTGGTTCAATTGCCTAAAAAAGCTAAACTTTATCTTAATTTAGCATAGTTTCATATTCACAGACGACTCAGACCAAATTGTCGTAAATTCTCCATAATCATAGCGATAGATTCGCGCGCCTGGGAATCGATATTGCTGCCGCCAATTGGCTCAGAGAGAATCGGAGCGATATACCACGACATGTCTTTATACATCATCATGCACTCAGATTGTTCATTATATATTCGCATCCCTACTATAGGCTCAATATATCTAAATCCATTTTCGGTTAGAATAGCTATTTGATTGGCTCTTTGCGCCCATACCCCGCTTGGCGTATCACTAATCAGCCACGCTTTGCTCTCATCCGATAGACTTTCCACATCTTCTACCATATCTGGATTTTCCAATATTGAAATAACCGACGGATTCAATAAATTATCTATCAGCAATAATGCTTCATTATGGGTATATTCTTTTTGCGCCTGACCCACCGCCAAAAGCGGAAAATTATGCCGTGAAGTTCTAATATTCATCATTAAATCCTTAAAAGCTTATGATTTTATAATATATTATGCGAGAAAATAAGTGGTGCTGATCGAGCAAAAGTTCCAACCTGAATGACAGATATTATAATCTTACTGACGCCCAAATTGATCCATTGCTGCAATTGATCAGGTGACACTTCATATTCTGGATTGGCTATGAACAGATCAATCAGCAATTGAGCAGTGCCAGCCATTTGATCAGATGTTATTTGCAGCGCATATTGTTCACTATCTTCCTGTAAGGCGATATCAACACCATCGCTCCATTGTGATGCTACTCGAGAACGCCTGATCCATCTTATAGATTTGCCGCCATCATATCGATCTGTAATTGTGCCGTGAACGGGCGACAATGGTGTAAGCGAACGCCCTATAATACGCAAATGCGCTGGTTGCGGAACTTCATCATTTAGACCAACAGCTTCGAGATTTAGGCCCTGTCCTAAATTATAATTAGAAGAATCCAAAAACTTCAATTGCTGTGCATCGAGTAAAATGAATCTCTCGCCTTTGCTATGACTGCCAATATATTCTTCTGTTCCGCCAATACCTCTACATAGCCCTTCTAATGTATAGCTATCATCATCATTCAGACGCGCGCTGCTAAAGGCAATAATTTCATCACCAATCATTGCATAATGCGGGGCTTCAAAATAGACATTACCCGTAGGTCCAGAGAGCGGCAGACTCATATCATCATGCAACAACTTAATCTGCGGGCGATTTGCATAATCTATAAGATACGCAGCAGCAGGCTTCAGAGCCTCTGTAACCTGTCCAATATTGGACACTCTATTTACACTATCAATCGGCGTGATATTGCTGCCTTCTCGGCTAAATATAGTAGCGCTGCGCCATCCTGATTCGGTTCCTGCACTCGCAATCGCAATATTGGGCTGTAATGCATTGCCAATATTAAATGCTGGCAAGTCTAGCAGATGAAAAATTGTCTCTCCTGCTTGCTCATCGCGTGAGACTATTGAACGGCCAGAAGAGACATTAGACGTTCTTAAAGTCACAGCATCCTCTGATATCGCTCTTAATTCCAGTGTGAGAAGACCCAAATCTTGCTCAATTTGTATGATTTGCCATATATTTGTATGCCCCAAGAAGCGCACAATATCACCGCTGTGATAATTTTCTACTGCACGCACGAGGTTAAGAGAGAGAGATTTTCGGGCCAATATATCTTGATTTTGCTTGTTACGCACTATCGCGCTTGCATCAGTGGCCTTTAAGGCTGCTGGAAAATCAGTCGTCACATTTTCGCGGCCTGGCCCAGGTCGTGTGCTATTTTGCAAACCCGCCTGATATTCACGCGCTGGATCATAATAGCGCAGGGCATATTGTTTCGGTATCTCACCAATAGGTAATACCGAGATTTGCTTATCTTCTAATCTATTATCATTTTGCAGGGCGGCTTGCGGACTATCAATATCGATAGTCTCTTGATTACTATATGCAATCAATTCCAAATTTAGCCCCTTAGCGCGCAAAGACAATGGCAAAGGTGCGATCAAAGTCTCAATAGCTTCACGGCTATTGCTATGTGCTGCTGCAAACCCCAAAATTGAGAGGCCTTGATTTTCATCTTGATTACTACCAACCAGCCCTTGAGTTAATTCGCGTGCAATAGAAAGTATCTCTATTTGTCCGAAAACATTGATAATTTCAAATGTTAAAGAGGGTATCCGATTGCCAAAATTCTCAAGCTGCATATTTTCAAAAACAGCATAACTTATCCCACGATGCGCAGGCGTATTGGCGATACCCTCTGCCGATGCAATCAATGGATCAATCGGTTGATCTTCGCTGCCAGTATAATATCGAAATTGCGTTTCAGATTTAAAATCACCTTGAACACCGCGCAACAAATTCCCATCCGCCCATATACGGCCGATGGCGGCAATAGGCCGTGATGATAAAGCTACGGCAAAATTAGCAGAATAAGAAAAAGTGACGGTAGATGGCCTACCCTTTCCGCCCCCTTCTCTGTTGCTATCTTCTTGCAAATCAGTAGCCCAAATTACTGAACCTGCGGTACGCATATTACCAAATATTTGCGGTATCGCTGTGCCATAGCTTGATGTCTGAACGGATACTTCAGCTAATCTAGCACCTTCCCTATCAGGACCGTTTCCAATCACAGCTTGATCAAACTGCGATCCAATAAAGCCGCCAATGGCTCCCCCCAAAGGGCCACCAAAAATTGTGCCTACCGTGCTTAGTACCAATGTTGCCATGTCAACCTCCTATGTATCGCCAAGCCGCTTTAACGGGCGATAAAATTGGATAATTTGTTTTCACTATTTTGCGCAAACCGCTGTGCGCATGAATATAGCCATCATCTGCGATAATTATAAAATGAAGCTGTTGCAGCGCAGGGGCGGTCATCGCAATATCGCCAGTCAAAAACCCCTGTTCGCTCTCAATGCGATCAAAATTGTGCACTTCAAAAAATGCTATTGGTATATTTATATCATCAAAGCGTAGTTTATAATGGAACGGTATTTTCGTTTCATCAATGACTGGTTTTATCGCATGGGCCACCAAGCCAACGCAATCCAGACCCGTTCCGATAGAACGTCCATGTAAGCGAAAACGCACACCAATGGCTGCTTGTGCTCGGTCTACAATGGCCAAGCGCGCCTTTATCAAACTCATTTTAATTGAGGCCAGGATAGCGGGTCAGCAAATCATTGCCTGGCAAATAAGGCTCACCCCTAAAATTAATACTATTTTGAAATCTATTGCTACACGTCCTTATGCTTTTATCGCAGCCCATTATGATAGAAGCACGCAGATTAAGCGGCTGTTTTTCATCGGATAGATTTGCAATATTGGACGGTATATCAACCAAGGAAAGACTATTTGCATCGCTGTCCAATAGAAATGTGCTAATCCCCGTCGCAGGCCCTGTGAGCCATCTTAATTCACCAAAAGCAAAATCGCCTATATTCCCTGGCAAATTACCAACGATAAATAATTTATTGCCCTCTATACGGCTCGCCTGTACTTCATGGGTGAAACGTTGTTGATTTAATTTGCAATGATGATCGCCAAAACGGGCACGGCAAGTTGGCGATGTAACTGGGGCCACTTCATGGTCTAATTGCGCCGTTAAGCCCAAAAACTCTGCTGTAAAAGCCCCATTAGATTGCCGGACCTCACCCAATTCACCGCGTGCTAGTGTTTGAATATCCGCTGATAGATCATTCCAATCATAGAGGAATATATGCATTTTAGCACCATCCCAGCGGCCATTTTCCAAATCATCTTCGCGCAGTGCATCATCCGTCAGCGCACCTCCAATATCCAGACCATCGGATTGCGTCCCCAGCGATGATATAATCTTCGTTGGTACCAGACCAGGTTGCGCCGATAACCTTATCCCGCCAACTATCTGCGCTTGATCGTGCGATGTAAAGCCCACTGCTACACCATCGCTGCGGATGATATGCCAACCATAAGCCAAGGTTTTTAAGGATGATGGCGTAACAATTGCATTCATAATACTTCCTTAACTTCAACCAATGGGATGGATGCTATATCGCTCGCGCCAAAGGTTGCGCCGGCAAGATCCAAATTATCATTGGCAAAACGCACAGGCACATCAAATATATAACCAGCGCTGATTTCCACCCCTTGCTCTGGTGCCGTTACAAAAATGATAAAACCATCATCAGAAACATGCCAATCATCATAAGGCACGCCATCAATAGCAATCTGTATGCTGTCAATTACGGGTCTGGTAATTCGCCTTTGCTGCATTTCAACATTATCGGCTTCCCCATAGTTTTTAATCAGAGCAAAGCGTGTTTGCAGAGCGTTACCTGTGCCAATGATTTGATCAGTAGCGCTAATGTCATCACTTCCCGATGAACTATAATCATAAGGATCACGGAAACGAAAACCAACCGCACTACCCCGCCGCGCCCTAAAAAAATTTAATATGGCACCCAAATCTTCATCGGATCGGATCGATGGACCAACATCATAATGCATGCGAGCATCCGCCCAATTGCTATTGCGAAATTCATGTCCCGACGTAGACGTAACAATATTGGTGGAAAATTCAGGGTTTACCGAAGCCGCCACACTCAAAGATAAGGGGAAAGCTTCATCGCTAAATATCTGCATATCATCATCCTCTATTCTATCATGAACGCGCAGGTTAAAATAGGTGAACCCATCGCGTGATACCTGCGGCAATGCCCAGATAAATACATGTTCTAGGCCGCGATCTATTGCACTTTCTGCGGCGAAATTAATATCATGCCATTGCACTTTTTCTTCGGGCAAAAGTACAAAACCGCTGAAATAATGCTGATCTTCCATCGGATAAGATAATCGCTGCGTCATCAAATCGGTGGCGCGCAATGTTGCGCCATGATTCCCCGCTATGACCCAATCATAATCCTCTAGCTGCAATATATCGAAAGCAGGAGCGCTCCAACCATGGGGGACATTGGCCCGCAGAGCATCGGGTGCGCGTTCATCCAATACGGTGGGCAAATATACCAACAATAATAATTCCGATGACATATTCACGCTATTGCCATAATCGCGCACTGCATCGGCAACGCTTGCGGTTGACGCCGCCAATAATTCACCAGCCCGATCGAGCATCGCCTGCTCATCAGCATTTTTATCGCCGAATATCGTGTCCATCTCTTGCAGCATATCGCCAAAAGCGGCACGCGCACGATCATCATAAAGGCAGATGCGGCCATCCAAAAATATCCACCACCAAGGCTC